>CAKZNJ010000481.1 GCA_937129505.1 uncultured Anaerolineae bacterium
TTCCCCTGCCTAGCACTTTTACCAAGTCCGTAACTGCATCACCAGCATTATAGTAACCTAGAATACCTAATAGCAACCCAATAATCTTCCCTAGGATCACTGGCTCACCAAATACCCCAAATCGTTTCCGAATCGTTTCAGGATCTGCTTGAAGGTCACGAAGCCCGGGTATCTTTTCTACAATCCAGTTTGTAACAATGGCAAAAGGAACCCCAGGTGCTGATGTCAGGTGAGGGATAGATATACCAGGCAACCCATAGAATGATTGAACAGCTCTTGCTGTCCAGTCTGCCAAGAAAAGAGCAAATGCAGCCGCAATAGCAGCGGCAATGAGCCCATAAGCCAGATTGCCCGTAACTACGACTACGATTGAACCGATGAAGGCGAAATGCCAATAGTTCCAGATATCAATATTCAAAGTTTTTGTTAGTCGAGCCAGAAGCAGCACGATATTGACCAATATTGCGATCGGGATAACCCATAATCCTACTGCACTACCAAAGGCAATCGCTGCCGCTGATGGCCAACCCACATCAACTACATCACGTGTGATTTGTAAGTTACTGACCATTGCTTGCCCGACTTCGGATAGGTTGGTCCACATCAACCCGATAACAAGGTTGATACCGATGAATGCAATACCAATAGTCACACCTGCTCGAAAGGCGCGTCCAACCTGCGCCCCCATCGCCCAAGCCACAAAGAAGATAATGATCGGCAACATAATTGTGGCCCCTAGGGCATCAATTACAGCTTTCAGTCCTTGGAGAAATGCATCCATCTTATCCTCCGATTTTGAATATGAACTTATGAATATGAACGAAAAAGGCTTTATTGCTTATTTGGGTCTATCCTAGTGCTTTTATTATTTGCTCAATAGCATCCTCCTTTCCTATTCCAGTTAAAAAGGCTAAAGTTTGGATAACAGGCACACCATGATCAGTTGGAACAGGAGTAGTTGTGACGATAAGGTCATAGTCTTTTGCCAACCCTGCCACCTCGGCTGCTTTACACTGTCGGGTGATTACATCAATCCCTCTCGCTTTAAGACTTTCCTCTATGGCATTTGCCACTACTGTGGAAGTGGCTATGGCAGTGCCACATGCAACTAAAATTCTTTTTGGGACGCCCATGTTGAATTCTCCTTATCCAATATTCGAGATATTAGTACCACTCTCAGAGCCACCAAATAGTTGATATACTTCTTCGTAAGTCTTTGCCTCCATGAGAGCCTCAACGATTTGAGGATTTTGTAGAATAGTGGCTAAATTTTGCAGCATCTCTACTTGCGATTTAGGTTGATCCAACGCTAATAAAAATATCACATGAACTGCTACGGGTTCTTCAGGAGAAACCATATTCATAAAGTAAACGGGCTCTTTCAATGTGGCTATGGCAAGGGCAGGCTTTATTACGTGCTCAATATCAGTGTGGGGGATAGCAGCATTATATTTTCCGCTTAATGGTAATCCAGTGGGAAAATTTTTTTCACGTTCCAGAGTTGCCCTAGCAAAAGATTCTTTGACATAACCGCTCTTTAGCAATCGATCTGACAAGTCTATAACAATGCTATCAGCATCTTTTGTTTCGACTCCTAAACATATAGCACTGGGTTCGAGCAAGTCGATAACGTTCATAGACTATCAAGCTCAAGAAGTATAAAATCCCTTATCACATTTGTTCAATCACCATCTTAATCAAACAAACATCCCTTTGTTGCTATAAACGAAATAAGCTAGAGAACTTTTGGATATTAGAACCTACTTTTCGTTTACATCGAATTCACAAAGTTGCAAAAAACAACAATTACCCCCTTATTTCCTAGCCGTTTATATATCGATATTAGCTAAATATTTAGGGAAGCCATATCAATTGCTATATTGATCTCAGCCATCAAAACCTAGCGGTGCTGCCAGGCGCTCATCCGTTTGGCAATGCCTCGTGTTAGTAGGTCATAGACCAACCTTGTCCCCACGCTGGTCAGGATCACTAAAACCGACATAGCTGCGGCTGCTGCCGTATCTCCCGCATCATCCATATTGACAATGGCTACCGAGGCCAATTTCAGGTGCGGTGCATAAAGAAACACAACCGCTGAAACAGTCACCATGGCATTGACGAAATAATACATGGCAATTTCTAACAACGCTGGCAGACTGAGAGGTAGGGTCACTTTGAAAAATGTGCGGTAAAATGGCACGCCTAACGAAGCCGATACCGTTTCAAACTCGTGATCCAATTGCTTTAACGCCGTAGTGGCAGTCATAAAGCTGACCGTATAAAAATGCACAATGTTAGATAAAACCAGAATCGCCATCGTCCCATATAGAAACGCAAAGGGGTTTTCAAATCTGAAGCTGCCAAAGCGAAACGTGAGTGGGTTGAAGAAGAAAATATAGGCAATTCCAATGACCAAACCAGGCAGTGCCATTGGAATCATCGAGATAAAATATGCCACCATACGCATCGATTTCAATGGTTTTGTTTTTTCAATTATGTATGCACTTAGAAATGTCAAGATGGTGCCAAAGAATGCCGTATAGCCAGACATGCGCACACTATTCCAAAACGCGCCATAACCTCCTCCACCGACCTTCGAGAAATCAAAGTGGCGGATAGTCAAGTCCATCTTATAGGGCCAAAGGTTGACCAGCGAAGCAAGAAATACAGTTGCAATGACAATGAACACCGCTATCGTAATGATCAAACAATACGCAAAAGCTAATGTATCTGCCCATTTATTCAGCTTCGGTTGAAAGGGCACCGACCGTGAAGTAAACGTTGTGGACTGTTGATGTTGGACAATCCGATCAGCGAGGAAGGCAAGGACGGTCGGGATAAGCAACAAAATGCTGATGGTTGCTCCCATTTCAAAATTCTGCTGCCCAATGACCTGTTTATAGATATCCGTCGCTAGAACGCTGTAATTTCCCCCTACGACTTTTGGGACACCGAAGTCTGTAATTACCAAGGTGAAGGTGACAAAGGTTGCGCTTACCAATCCAAATTTGAGGCTAGGAAGGGTAACGGTAAGGAAGGTACGCCATGCCGGCGCGCCTAAGGTTTCACTGGCTTCATACAGGCGAGCATCCACCAAGCTGGCGGCGACAAAGAGAATCATGACAGCTTGAGGAAAGACATACAGAAACTCACCCATCACTATGCCATTGAAACCATATAGCTGAATATCCCAACCTTGCCACCCCAAGCTATCAGCAAATAACCCGCTAAAACCAGTGGTTATCAGCCCCTTGCGGCCAAACAAATACACCAGCCCAATTGCATGTGCCAAGGGAGGAACATACAGCGGCAACATAGCTGCCACGATAAAAAATCGCTTGGCTGGCATTTGGGTGCGCGTCAGGGCATAAGCATACCCAAATGCTAAACCAACCGCAAAAATCGTGGTTACCACAGCTACCTGCAAGCTGTTTGAGAACGAAATAGAGAGCGCAGGAGTGCTGAAATAATGGATGTAATTGGCTAAACCCACCCAATTGCCCTCTCTGTCCACCAAACTGCGCTGAATGACCGTCAACAAAGGGAGTACCACCCCTAGGAGTAACCAAAAAACCATTAGGATAATCAAGAAACGCTTTAGCTGATCTTCAGTTGCCAGTTTTTCAAAAGCTCTTGATGCAAGAGAGCGAGCTGGCAAAGGGACTACAGATTGCATTCATTTCCTCCTAACCTAGATGATAAACGTGTAAGTGGGCAGGGGGCAAATGAACTGCCACTTCATTTCCCTCTCTCACTCCACCCTGCTCAGAGAGTTCAGGTGGCAGATAAGCAATCATGCGGATTTCCTTGAGACGCAAGTGCAAGCGAAAGAAAGGGCCGATAAACTCCAGTTTTTCGACTTGGGTGCGGATGTTATTGGTAGTGTTCCCATTGCTTGCAATTTGGACGTTCTCGGGGCGGATGGCGAGGGTAATAGATTTACCTGCTGCATAATCCAGCTCCTGTTCCAACTGCAGCAGATTACCCAACACATCAACCTTACGCTGAGATGACTCCAATACCTTAGCGGGCAAAAAGTTCATCAAACCTACGAAATCAGCTACAAAGGGCGTTGCTGGCGCACGGTAGATTGTCTCGGGGTTGCCAATCTGAACAATGCGCCCTTTTTCCATGACTACAATTCGCTGTGCCATAGTCAATGCTTCTTCTTGGTCATGGCTGACCATGATGGTTGTAACACCCAAACGGCGTTGTAGGCGGGTAATTTCACTGCGCAAGTTCACCCGCACGCGGGCATCCAATGCCGAGAGCGGCTCATCCAAGAGTAAAAGTGAGGGCGAGATAGCTAACGCTCGCGCAAGGGCAACTCGCTGCTGCTGTCCTCCACTGAGCTGGGCAGGATAGCGGTCGAGGTAGTCTTCCAAACCGACCATTTGGAGCATTTCATGCACTCGCTCTGCGATCTTCGTTTTTGAAAGGCGACGGTTCTCTAGACCATACGCTACATTCTGAAAAACAGTCAAATTTGGAAAAAGGGCATAGGATTGAAACACAA
>CAKZNJ010000482.1 GCA_937129505.1 uncultured Anaerolineae bacterium
AGCCCTCGAAGTTGCGGCCAAGGACCCTAACAGTGATGGCTTGTTAGTCATCCTTACCCCTCAATCAATGACCGATCCGACAAAAACAGCCGAGCAATTAGTTCCTTATGCCCAAAGTTTGGGTAAACCGATCTTGGCTAGTTGGATGGGGGGTGAAGAAGTGGAGGAAGGAAGCCGAATTCTCAGCCGCGCCAAAATTCCTACCTTTCCTTATCCAGATACGGCGGCTAGAATGTTTAATTACATGGCTCAGTTTGCAGAAAACCTGGCTAGTCTATATGAAACTCCTCCAGCCAACAACACCGACGTTACCGCCACATTAAAAAAAGAAGGAGCAGCGAAAATTATCAATCAAGCGCGGCAGGAAAGGCGCACGCTTCTTACAGAATACGAGTCAAAACAGATTCTCAGTTATTATCAAATCCCTGTAGTCGAGACTTTGATCGCCAAAAATGAATATGAAGCGATCCAGTTCGCCCACCGAATTGGTTACCCCGTTGTTCTCAAGCTCCATTCTGAAACGATCACTCACAAAACAGATGTGGGTGGGGTGCAGCTTAACCTCCTATCAGACGACGAAGTAGCCAAAGCTTTTAACGCAATTAAAACTTCCCTACATGCAAAAGTAGGTGAAAAATCTCGTGACGGAAAGCCGCACTTTTTAGGGGTAACGGTTCAACCAATGATCTCCCCCGAAGGATACGAGATTATCTTAGGCAGCAGCATCGATCCTCAATTCGGCCCTGTGCTCTTATTTGGTTTAGGCGGTCAGTTGGTTGAAGTATTCAAAGATCGCGCCCTAGGCTTACCACCTTTGAATGCAACGCTAGCAAGAAGAATGATGGAACAGACAAAAATCCATCAAGCTCTTAAGGGAGTCCGAGGTCGAAAATCGGTTGATCTAAATGCCTTAGAGCAACTTCTCGTCCGTTTTAGCCGCCTGGTAACCGATAACTTATGGATCAAAGAAATTGACATTAATCCATTGTTAGTCTCGCCTGAAAGAATTATTGCCTTAGATGCGCGTGTTGTTATCCACGAACCTTATCTGAGCGAAGAGCAATTGCCCAAATTAGCTATCCGTCCTTATCCGACCCAATACGTAACCACTTGGACGGATAAATACAACTGCACCTACACCATCCGTCCTACGTTACCAGAAGACGAACCCCTGTTGGTCAAGTTCCATGAAAACCTCTCTGATCGTACCGTATATCTTCGCTACTTACACCCCATGCTTCTCAGTCAACGCGCTGCTCACGAGCGGTTAGCAAGAATTTGCCATGGAGATTACGATCGAGAAATTACGCTAGTTGTTGAACAAGAGCAATGCGAGAGTGGAGAAAGGCGCATCATTGGCGCAGGTCGTCTCAGCAAGATCCACTCCCTAGATGAGGCTCGCTTCAGCATCCTGATCAGCGATCTATATCAAGGGAAAGGGCTTGGAACCGAGTTGATGAAACAGATTCTTCATGTTGCCAGAGAAGAAAAACTAAAACGTATCGAAGCGATCATCACCCCCGATAATGAAGCAATGAAGCATCTGTTCAATAAAATGGGATTCCGGATCTTCCCGATCAAAGATAATCAACTTCTTTGTGCGGAGATGATGCTCCAATAACCAAGGGTTTCGCACCATGGTGGGAGTTTAAAAGCGCTCACTATTAAGTGAGCGCTTTTTTTGAAACCATTAGAGTTTTTTAGCGTAGTCATTATTGTGTAGAATCTGAAATTCAGATAAACTTGGAGAACCATGAACCTCAACAACTCAACAGACAGCAATCCTCTAATCGAAGTTCGTCAACTGGTCAAGACCTTTCCAACTGCAGCCGGTGAGGTTACTGTTCTAAATAAGATAGATGCTAAATTTTATCGCAAGGAATTTGTCGCCGTTATTGGGAAGTCTGGAAGTGGCAAAACAACTCTGATTAATATGATCGCCGGCATTGACCGTCCTACGCAAGGGGAAATATTTGTCGAAGGAGTACCGGTTCATCAATTGTCGGAAAACGAACTCGCAATCTGGCGAGGGAAAAACATTGGGATTGTCTTTCAATTTTTTCAGCTCCTACCCATGCTTTCCTTGCTCGAAAATATCCTCCTACCGATGGACTTCTGCAACATGTACACCCCTCGTCAACGAATAGACAGGGCGATGCATTTACTTAGCCTCGTTGAGATGGCCGAACATGCCGATAAATTACCCTCAGCAATTTCAGGAGGACAACAACAGCGAGTTGCCATCGCCAGAGCAATGGCAAACGACCCGCCAATTTTATTGGCGGATGAGCCTACTGGAAATTTAGACTCCAACTCAGCAAATATCGTCTTCCAGATGTTTGACAAACTCGTTCGTGAAGGGAAAACCGTGATCATGGTCACCCACGATGTCGGTCAAGCACGACGGGTCGACCGAACCTTATTGCTTTCCGATGGCGAAATCATCAATGAGTATGTGGCAAAAGCCATTCCTCAATTGGAACCTTCTCTGATGCTTCAAGCCACTCAAAATCTTGAAGAAATCAATTTCGATGCCGGTGCGACAATCTTGCGAGAAGGTGAGTTGCCAGAAAAGTTCTATATCATAACCAAAGGGATAGTCGAAGTAGTCTTAACTATGCCGGGGGGCTCAGCAATCGTTGTTACAGAATTAAGACCCGGCCAATTTTTCGGTGAAATCGAACTTTTACAAGGGGGCAAAAACCGAGCAACTTTGCGTGCAGCCGCCAATACCAGTGTTTGCGTTGTTGCTCTTTCACAAGCGATGTTCTCGGAACTCATCTCCAAATCCAAAGCAGCACGAACCGCATTAACCCAACTTGCGGAAGAACGTTTAGCCGAGAATATCCAAGCAAGGAATAGCCAATGAGATACATCTCTCCCCAGTTGCGAAAAATTTTTCATGATTTTTGGAGCAACAAAGTTCGTTCTTTGTTAGTTATTCTATCGATTTTTATCGGTGTCCTCAGTGTTGGTGTAACCATTTCACTTTATCGCTTACTGGAACAAGACCTAGCTTTCAGTTATGAGTCAATCAACCCCTACCATGCTGAAATATACACCAGCCTTTTCCAACGCTCCCACCTTTCTGGGCTAAAAAAAATCAAAGGGCTGGCTGATATCGATGCTCGCCGTTCTGTTCAAGTGGAATTAAAACTCCCTTCGGGCGAATGGATTCCGCTTCAGCTCACTGTCGTCCCCGATTATCTAAACCAACACCTTGGGCTGATCAAACCGTTGGAAGGCGAGTGGCCTCCTATGCCAAAAAAGATCTATCTGGATCGGGGTTCGACAAATATAACCCAAGCCCAAATCGGTGATCCATTAGAAATTCGGCTTGGAGATGGAACAATCCGTCAAGTCCAATTGGGAGGGATCGTCCAAGACGGCTATGCGGGTATGGCTTCCCCCCTTGGCATTTATGGCATCGTTCAAATGGAGACCTTAGAATGGTTCCACGAACCAATAGGATACACCCGCGTTCTTATTTCCATAGAAGACACCAATGCTAGTAAATCCGATGTTGAAACAATCGCCAAAAAAGTCGGAGAAGAACTCCAAAAAAGTGGAGTCCAAGTTTATTACACCCTCTCTTTTGAACCCGGTGAAAATCCAGGCACGTCCCAAATCTTAGGGGTGGTCGGTGTTATCGGAATTCTTAGCTTTTTGACTATCGCTCTAGCTGGCTTTTTAATTTACAACACTCTGTCCGCCCTAATGACTCAGCACGTTCGCTACATTGGCGTCATGAAAGCGATTGGAGGCAGAAGCTATCAAATTGTCACCATGTATCTGGGACTAATTACCTTCTATAGCTCACTTGCGGTTGCCTTTGCACTTCCGATCTCATCATATTTGGCTTATGCCAGCACCTCGTTTATGGCAACCCAATTCAACTACAGTACACTTGGATTTCGCATAATACCTCAAGCTATCTTTTTGCAGATTGCGATCGGTTACGGGCTTCCCATTCTTAGCGGCTTAATTCCGATCTTACAAGGGGTTCGTATTACGATTCGAGAAGCGTTATTAGAATACGGGCTCGGAAAAGGAAAGTTTGGGAGAAGCCATATCGATCGTTTGCTCGAAAAGATACGTTTCTTCTCTAGACCTACCTTAATTTCTGTAAGAAATACTTTTCGACGTAAAGGTCGTTTAGTGCGCACCCTTTCAACTCTAGCGCTTGGTGGGGCAATTTTCATCGGTGTTTTTAACCTGCGTCAGTCGTTGGTAAAGTACATCGAGCAGATAACACGATACTTTCTATCCGATGTTACGGTTTCTTTTTCTCAATACTATCCTTTGGAGAAGATCAACAACATAGCGCGGGAAATTCCCGAAATTGACCATGTGGAAGGGTGGGCATTTATGACCGGCGATCTGATGAAAGACGCCAAAACTGCAGACGAATCGATCGTAATGATCGGGCCGCCGGCGGACTCAAAGTTGATCGAGCCAATCATGATTAACGGACGATGGATTGGGGCAGGGGATGAAAATGCAATCGTCGTGAACAATGCTTTTTGGCGGGTCAGGCCTGACTTACGAATTGGAGATACCCTCACCATTCGCATTCAAGATCGTCTAACAGATTGGAAAGTGGTCGGCTTTTTCAAATTCCCTGGTGATTATCAGCTCATTGCTTATAGCAACTACGAATACCTTTCAAAAATCATCGGAGCACCTAATCGTTCCTCAGAGTATCGACTACTGAGCAGCTCAATCACCGCTAGTGAACAAAAAACTCTTGCCTCAAAAGTAGAAGCCCATTTCAAGGCAAGAGGTTTGCAGGTTGCCAGTGTTCAAACTGGTGCAGCGCTCATTGAGGCAAATGCAACAAGTATTAATGTCATTATTTCTTTCTTCTTATTCAACGCCATCCTGATTGCTCTGGTAGGAGCGATTGGTTTGATGGGAACCATGAGCATGAATGTTATCGAGCGCAGTCGAGAGATCGGAGTCTTGCGGGCGATTGGCGCCTCTAACCGTGCTATCTTCAACATTGTTCTAACCGAAGGAATGGTTGTTGGCTTGCTGAGCTGGTTGGTTTCCCTCTTGATCGCTATCCCTATTAGTCGAGTCATGTTTGATGTCCTGATGATGGCATTATTCCGCTCAACCGGCAATTTTGCCTTGTCTTTCAGCGGCTTTTTAATCTGGTTTGGGATTATGATTGTTATATCTTGGTTAGCTTGCCTACTACCTGCCAAAAACGCTTCTCAGATGACTATTCGGGAAGTGTTAGCGTATGAATAATTTTTTACTAGGAGATGTTCATGACCTGGCGAAAAAAACTCTTACTTTTCACTCTTGTCGGTATAATCCTGACAACCCTTTCGGCATGTTCCGCTACCAATCAGGCGAATTCACCATCGGCCCTGACAACAGAATTGCCTCCGGTAAGAACGAGTGGCGACATCATTTCAGAAGGCAGGGTCGTTCCAAAGACTTTTGTTAACCTCTCCTTCCAAGTCAGTGGCAAAGTCAGCGAAGTTCTGGTAAAAGAGGGGGATCAGGTAAAGACAGGAGATGTTCTCGTTCGGTTAGGTAATCGCGCCGAAGCAGAAGCAGATGTAGCCAGATCAGAATTGGAGTTACTTAACGCTCAACAGGCTTTGGACGATTTATTGAGCAATCATCCCATTGAACGAGCTAGAGCCCTTGAAGCAGTAGCAAGAGCCAACGATCGAGTCCGTTATGCCAAGTATCAACTCGATAACTTTACGATCCCTCAAAATCAGCAAAACCTTGATGCGGTAGAGGCGGTTCAGATAATGGAAGAAAGGCTAGATAAAGCTCGCCTCGCATTTGAACCCTACAAAAACGACTCATTGCTCAATGAAACAAGGCGTAAGCTAAAGGAGGCTCTTGATAACGCTCAAAGCGACTACAATGCCGCAGTCAAAAGATTATCTTATGAAGTTGAACTCGAAGCGGCAAAAGCAGAACTGCAACAAGCACTTGATCAATGGCAGAAAGTAAAAGATGGCCCTGAGCCAGAACAATTGGCCCTCGCAAAAGCTCGGTTAAACACAACTCAAATCGCTCTGCAGGCAGCTCAAGCACGGCTAGACAATTTAGAATTGAAAGCTACCATTGATGGTACAGTGGCTAAAATCGATTTGGTAGTCGGGAGTCAAGTCACACCTAATTCAGTCGTGGTTACCATCGCTGACTTCTCTGCGTGGTATGTTTACACGGACAACTTAACCGAAATCGAGGTTGTGGATATTGAATTAGGACAGACTGCCTCGATTATTCCTGATGCACTCCCAGAGCTAACTCTGTCAGGTACGGTTGAGTCCATTGGACAAGTATTCGAGGAAAAACGTGGCGATGTAACCTATACGACCAAAATTCTTCTTACCGAGAGTGATCCACGCCTACGATGGGGAATGACGGTTTTGATTACATTTCAGAAGTAGATAATATCGGGTAAAATGAGACTGTGATTCATCGTTTGTTATCTTTTTAGGAGGCTTCTTTGACACCTCTAACTCGGTTCGGAAGAATCATTGGCTTAATGTTTATCAACCTCCTTGTAGCCACGGCGATTGGGATAGCTATCTATTTAGGTTGGTTGAGAATCAATAATCAGCAATTGACTGTCTTGGCTGGCATATCAAACGATCCTGCAACGGAGACGAATCCATCCCATGAGATAGACACCCAAGATAGTCAACCACCTCTTCCATCCTTAACCAAATCCGAGAATAAACAGAATATCTCCCGCCATGCAACCTATCTAACGATAATCCCAGAGCGTTCCCCAACAGACGTCATAACCTACACCGTA
>CAKZNJ010000483.1 GCA_937129505.1 uncultured Anaerolineae bacterium
CTTCCCATGATCAATGTGCCCCATCGTCCCAACGTTCATGTGCGGCTTCGTCCGTTCGTACTTCTGCTTTGCCATGCAACTCTCCTTTTCAGGTATAGAAAAATTCTAAAGTTATCTCACATAATCTAATATTGCCCGGGCGACATTTTCCGGCACCCGTGCATAATGATCAAACTCCATCGAGAAGACCCCACGCCCCTGCGTTGCTGAACGCAAATCGGTAGCGTAACCGAACATTTCTGCTAGCGGGACAAAGGCTCTGACCGAGTGTAAATTCCCTGGGCGTGGCTCCATGCCTAAGATTTCTCCTCGCCTTGCGTTGAGCTGGCCGATAATCTCGCCTAAATACTCCTCCGGCATGATGACCTCAACCTTCATAATCGGTTCCTGCAAGATCGGTTCACCGCGTTGAACGCCGTTCTTGAAAGCTAACGACGCTGCCATCTTGAACGCCATCTCATTCGAGTCGACCTCATGGTAAGAGCCATCCACCAGCGTGACGATAATATCGGTTACCGGATAGCCTGCCAGGACGCCCGACTCAGCCGATTCGCGAACGCCTTTCTCCACAGCCGGGATGAATTCTGCAGGAATCACCCCACCTTTGATCTCATTGATGAAGTGGATACCGCTTCCGGCTTCGGCGGGCTCCAGATTCAAGACAACATGTCCATACATACCGCGCCCCCCTGTTTGTTTGATATAGCGGTATTCTGCGCCTAGAACCGGCACCGAAATCGACTCTCGGTAAGAAACCTGAGGCTTTCCAACTCGAGCTTGAACCCGGTACTCGCGTAACATGCGGTCTACCAGCACTTCTAAATGCAACTCGCCCATTCCAGAGATGATCGTCTGCCCGGTTTCCTCATCCGTACGAACTCGAAAAGTTGGGTCTTCTTCGGCTAATTTGCGCAACGCTTCAGCCATTTTGTCCTGATCTGCTGCAGTTTTTGGCTCGATAGCGACCGAGATGACCGGCTCGGGGAAGGTAATGGTCTCTAATAAAATCGGGTGAGAAGCATCACACAACGTATCCCCAGTAAAGGAGTCACGGAGACCGAGGACAGCCCCGATGTCACCGGCACACAGTTCATCGATATCTTCTCGTCGGTCTGCGTACATACGCAAAAGACGGCCGATGCGTTCCCGCTTATCCTTTGCCGAATTGTATACCGTGCCGGCTTGGGCCAATTTGCCGGAGTACACTCGCAGGTAAGCCAACCGTCCCATATAGGGGTCTGCTACGATTTTAAAGACCAGTGCGCTCAGGGGAGCATCATCGCGAGCTTGGCGCTCGATAACTTCACCTGTGCGCGGATGGGTACCTCTGACTGGCGGAATATCTAACGGTGAAGGTAGATAATCCACAATCCCATCCAAAAGGGGCTGAACGCCCTTGTTTCTTAAGGAGCTTCCACAAAACACCGCTGTTGCCTTGCCGGAAATGACCGCTCGGCGTAAAGCTGCTTTCAAATCTTGAGGGGTGATCTCCTCTCCCTCGAGATACTGAACAGTTAAGTCGTCATCTAATTCTGCGATCTGCTCGACCATCCGTTCACGCTCTGCTCTTACCCGTTCCACCAAATCGTCCGGAATCGGCATTCGCAGAGGTTCCTTGCCGAGATCATCTTCCCACAAAATGACAGTTTGCTCGATCAGGTCGACAACACCTTTAAAGTCCGCCTCTTGCCCGATCGGGATTTGAACCGCAATGGGATTTGCCCCTAGCCTGCTTTGTATGGTCTCAATTGACCATTCGTAAGAGGCTCCGACTCTGTCCATTTTATTGATGAAACAGATACGCGGCACCCCATAGCGATCAGCCTGCCGCCAAACTGTCTCACTTTGCGGCTCCACGCCTTGGACGGCATCGAAGATCACGACCCCCCCATCCAACACACGTAGAGAGCGTTGGACTTCAGCCGTAAAATCGATATGTCCCGGCGTATCTATGATGTTAATCTGCGTACCGTTCCACTCAGCGGTTACCGCTGCAGAAACGATGGTTATGCCTCGTTCGCGCTCCTGCTCCATCCAATCGGTGACGGTTGTCCCCTCATCAACCGACCCGATTCGGTGAGTCTTGCCGGTGTAGAACAAAATCCGCTCGGTCGTGGTTGTTTTGCCGGCGTCGATGTGGGCAATTATGCCAATATTGCGGACTCGGTCTAACGGCATCGGGCGAGGCATAACACAATCTCATCAATCAAAACTCACCTATCAAAGATCCCTTAAACGCGGTAGTGCGAAAAGGCGCGGTTAGCCTCTGCCATTTTATGGGTTTCTTCGCGCTTGCGCACTGCCGAACCGGCGTTATTGGCCGCATCCATTAATTCCGCTGCCAACTTCTCCGAGAAGGTTTTACCACTACGGGCTTTTGCTGCGGCGATGATCCAGCGGGTCGCCAGCGCAAAACGCCGATAGGGCGGCACCTCCATTGGAACTTGATAGGTTGCACCACCAACGCGACGGGGTTTCACCTCCATCATCGGTGCGACATTTTTAATCGCCGCTTCAAACACTTCCATCGGATCCCGTTTCGTCTTCTCCTGAATCATATCGAAAGCGTCATAGAGCAAACGGGTCGCTAAGCTCTTCTTTCCTCGTCGCAT
>CAKZNJ010000484.1 GCA_937129505.1 uncultured Anaerolineae bacterium
CAATGAAATCATTTTCCTCCCGTCTGTCCAAAATTCCCGAATCGGCTATCAGCGAGATGAATGAGCTTGCCCGCCTGACCAAAGCCATCAACCTTGCGTCGGGCTATCCCGACTTTGATCCCCCGGCAGCTTTAATCGAGGCCGCTGTTGACGCCCTGCGGGGAGGATATAACCAATATGCCACCACCGCTGGCGTGACCACCCTACGGCGCGCCATTGCCAGTAAGTTTTCTCGCTTTAGCGGTGTAGAAATTGATGGCGATGAAGAAGTCACTGTGACAGTTGGGGGCACTGAGGCAATGTTCCTCGTCTTGGCCGCAATCTGTAATCCCGAAGATCGGGTGTTGATTTTCTCCCCTTTTTATGAAAACTACGCTGTTGATCTTCATTTACTAGATGCCCAACCGGTCTATGTCAATTTACGGCCACCCGATTTTCAGCTTGACCGCGACGCCCTGCGGCAAGAATTCGAGCGGGGTGTCAGAGCGATCATTGTCTGTAATCCCGCTAACCCTAGCGGCAAAGTTTTTACCGCCGAAGAACTGACGACCATCGGCGAATTGGCGCAAGAGTTCGATGCATACGTGATCACTGATGAAGTGTATGAACATATTGTCTTCCCGCCCCATCGCCATGTATACGCCGCTGCGCTACCGGGCATGTTCGAACGTACCATCACTTGCGGCTCTCTATCTAAAACCTATGCTATCACGGGTTGGCGTTTGGGGACCATCATCGCTAACGACGAAATTACGGCAAAAATTCGTGTCTTGCACGATTACATCACCTTAGGTGCGGCTGCACCGTTACAACGGGCTGCCATTACGGCGCTTAATTTTCCCGATGAATATTACCAAAGCGTGACACGCCAATATACTGAGATGCGAGATATCCTTTTGGGTTATCTAGATCAGAGCGGCATGCGTTATATTCCTCCCCAAGGAACTTATTTTGTGTTGGCAGACATCTCTCCCTTCGGTTTCGAGGATGACTGGGCTTTTTGCCGCTGGTTGGCAAAGGAAATCGGCGTTGCGGCGGTTCCTGGTTCGAGCTTTTTCGCCGAACCTGTTCATCATTTGGTTCGGTTAAACTTCGCCAAACGTCCGGAGACGTTACATCAGGCAGGTGAACGCCTTTTGCGCCTCAAAGAGAAGGTTTAATCCACGGCTCTTAAGGGTTAGGCGCTTGCGTATGAACGCCAAAGAGGCGACGCGCTTTGCTATTAACTCCTTCTTTAGGCTGTATTTGTTGTTTTCACTATGCATCCTTTTCGGTGTGGGATGCGCCTCTTCGCCTACAGCGACAGTTATTTCGCCTGCCGAGATTGAGCCGCCTGCCTCTCCGACCGACTTAGCCATTCCCTTAACTCAACCTCCCCAGCAGCAAACCGTTGTCCAAACCCCTTCTGCCACTCCTGTACCAGACGATCCGCTTGTTCCCCGTTATTATTTAGAAGCCGAATTGGATTATGGGCGTCATTTCTTGCTGGTAAATCAAACAATCACCTTGCTCAATCCCAGCACTCAGCCCATGGCTGAAGTTCTCTTGGTGGTCGAGCCAAATCGCTATCCGGGCACTTTTACCCTGCGGCAGGTGACCATTCGAGATGAGGATTTGACAGCAAAGACGCAATGGGTTGAGGTCAACCAGTTGCGCTTGCCGCTGTCCCATCCATGGCAACGCGACGAGCGGCTGGAGATTAGCCTAGAATATGAGCTGAACTTGCCCTCTCCGCAACCGAACCCTGCCACTCGCCCCGTCCCCTTTGGCTATACTGCGCTGCAGACTAACTTAGTGGATTGGTATCCCTTCATCCCACCTTATCGGGAGGGAAGCGGTTGGTTGGCGCACCAACCGGGCTATTTCGGTGAACATTTGGTCTCAGAAGTTGCCGATTACGAGGTCGTTATCCGTATAAAAGACCCCCTAACCATCCGCACCACAGCTTCCACCGACTCGCTGGGCGAATCGGCCGCCGGCCAGTTGACTCTCGCCGCCAGCGCCCTAGCGACGGAAAAGGATGGGCAATCTTATTTCTCTCTCAAGAAAGGGCGGTCATTTTCCTGGTCGGTGAGCCACCTCTACACGGTAACCGCCATGCAGGTGGGGGACGTAACGGTATATGGATATGCTTTTCCAGCGCATCCCTTGGCTGGGGAAGCTGCCCTAAAGACCACTGCCCAAGCTTTGGAGCTGTTTCAAGGGTTGTTCGGCAAGTATCCACACTCAACCTTAAGTGTTGTGGAAGCAGACTTCTTAGATGGGATGGAATACGATGGCTTGGTCTTCCTGAGCAAAGGCTTTTATAACCTTTATCAAGGAACATCCACCGAGTACTTGGTGGCAATTGCCGCACACGAGGCAGCCCACCAATGGTGGTATGCGCTGGTAGGCAACGATCAAGCCCTTGATCCGTGGCTCGATGAAGCCCTGTGTACATACAGTGAAAAACTTTTCTATGAGAACGTTGCCCCCGAAGCCTTGCCGTGGTGGTGGACGTATCGGATTGACTTTTACCAACCCAGCGGCTGGATCAATGGAAGTATTTACGATTACACGGCTTTTCCCAATGCCTATGAGGCATACCGCAACGCAGTTTACCTCAACGGGGCAAAATTTTTCGAAGAACTACGGTATACCATGGGGGAGGAGTCCTTTTTTGCATTCTTGCGTTTGTATGCGCAAACCTACCGTCACCAAATTGCCACTCCGCAGGGATTTATGGACTTGCTCGCAGATGCTAGCCCTCAAGACATCGAGCCCCTTCTTCAAAAGTATTTTCGCTAACCCTGTGTTGAATTAGCAATATAAATCAAAAATAATGAAAATATATCATTACAAAAGGTGTTTTATTGCCAATATTGCATTTAATTGGCAATTATGATATAATATCATCATGGGCGAAATGGAGGAGTTAGACTCGATCGATTTACACATTATTGAGAAGCTGCGTGAGGATGGGCGTACCCCTTTTACCAAAATTGCCGCTGAGTTAAACGTTTCACCGGGCATGATTCGGATGCGTTATAACCGTTTAGTTGAGCGAGGCTATTTGCAAATTGTCGCTATCACCAATCCGCTCAATATCGGCTATAACGCTGTAGCTCTAATAGGCATTCGAGTTGAGGGCAGGAAATTAGTCCAAGTTGCCGAGGCGATTGCCCAATTCGAAGAAGTTGACTATCTAATTATCACCAGCGGGAGGTTTGATTTGTTCGCTGAAGTCATCTGCCGCGATCACGATGAGTTATTTAATTTTCTTTCCGAGAAGTTATATCAAATCGATGGAGTTAAAGAAAGTGAAACGTTTATGCATTTGAGGATTGTCAAAGAGATCTACATTTAGACGATACCACGATTTACTGCCAATGGAAAGAAACCGATGTCCGAAATCAGCCAGAAAGCCCAAGAAATTCAGCTTGAGCGCAAAAAGTTAAAACGAGAATTAACTGTCTTGCCCCTGTTTGGGTTGCTCTATTTCACTGTTTGCGGTGGAGCGTTTGGAACGGAGCCCATTATTGGTCTATCTGGACCGGGAATGGCGTTGATCTTGCTTGTTGTCACCCCGATTTTGTTCAGTATTCCCAGTATGTTCATGGTGCGTGAGATGAATTCAATGATGCCTGTCGAGGGAGGGTTTTATCACTGGGTAAAGCAGGCATTCGGCCCGTTTGCGGGTTTTCTCGTCGCCTGGATGAATTTACTCACTTCTTGGCTCGATGTTTCGATTTATCCGGTTCTAGCAGTTTACTATTTGGGCTATTTCTTTCCTGCGTTACGTACTGGCGCTTCCTTCGGCGAGATAGAGATTTCTGGTAAAGCACTCTCCTGGATGGTGGCTTTAGCGATCATTTGGTTGATCACCTTTTTACAAATCCGGGGTGCTCGCCTTACCGGTCTGACTGCAGACTGGATGGGGTTGTTTATGATGACCCCGCTGTTGATCATGTCCTTCTTTGGCATCATCAATTGGATTCGCAGCGGTGTGACCCTCTCCCTTCCGCTCCTTCCAGAGGGAGAGACCGTGTGGGGAGCTTTTAGCGTTGGTTTGTTTGTCGCAATGTGGAATTATATGGGGTGGGAACTACCCAGTTCAGCGGGGGGTGAGATTGTCAATCCGCGTCGTACTTATCCCATTGCAATGGTCTTAACTTTAGCAGCGACCATTCTTACTTATGCTCTTCCTGTGTCTGCAGGATTATTTGGAGGTGCTGGCGATGAGGGGCGGTATCAACTGTGGGGTATTGAAGAAAATGAAGTGGGTGAGGGAATTGGCTTGGCTTTGGAGGAATATGGTGTAACTCCAGAGCAATTAGACGAATGGGGAGTTGATGCCAACCGCTCGATGGGTTGGCAATTCCCCGAAATCGCTCAGGCAATCGGGCAAAAGTTTAACCCCTCAAACCTTAATCTAGCCAATTTTCTAGGGGTTATCGTCACTTTTTCGGCAGTATTGAGTATGAGCGGTTTGTTTATCGGCAACAGTTTAGGGGCAGGAAGATTACCTTACGCTTTGGCAGAAGATGGCATGATGCCTCTCTGGCTGATCAAAACACATCCCAAGTATGGCACCCCTTGGATAGCGATTCTCATCGCCGGCGTTCTTTTTAGCATCTTTTCACTAGGTACTTTCGCCTTTCTTGTGGTAGTGGATGTCTTTATGGATGCTGTGTCTCTGCTCTTCCAATTCGCTGCCCTCTGGAAGCTGCGCTTTAGCCAACCGCATCTTCCTCGCCAAAAGGTGCCGGGCGGGTGGTTCGGATTGACATTGATTACACTCGGCCCGGTGTTGGTCATCGCGCTGGCTGTGGTCAGCCAAATCATCGAGGAGGGATGGCAATCGTTGGGATTGGCCTTCCTGATGATCCTTGTTGGCTTAATTTTGTACCTTCCATTGAGAAAATGGGTCAAACCCGGCATCCCTGATGTCGATCCCTTCAAAGCTGTTGAAGAAGAGGATGAGTAGTTTCTCTTACACTCAATGAGATTAGTTGCTTGTCATCATTTACATTACATTAGGATTGAGGAGGTTTACCGATGAAGGTTATGCTGGTTGGTGTAGGGGGGGTTGGAGAAGCCATTGCGATTGTTGCCAAAGGACGCCGTTGGTTAAAGGGTATGGTAGTAGCAGATTACAACCGCGATAGAGCGATGGAAGTTTACGAAAAACTTGGAAAACCATCCTCGTTTGTAGTGGAACAGGTTGATGCTTCTCAAGTAAACGAGGTTGCCCGTATGGCTCGGCACTATGAAGTTGATCTTATCCTGAATGCTGTGAGTTGTGAATTTAGCGATCAACTGTTTGATGCTGCTTGCCAAGCCGGTTGTAATTACATGGACATGGCGATGAGTGGAGTTGGGGCGGAGATGGGCAAATATCAATTCGACCGTGCTCCCCTTTGGGAACAAAAAGGTTTGCTGGCGATCACCGGCATGGGCATGGACCCAGGCGTTTCAGATGTATTTGCCAAGTATGCTGAAAAACATCTCTTCGATGAAATTGACGAAATCGGCGTGCGGGATGGTGCCGCCTTAGAGGTGGAGGGATATGAATTTGCCCCTGCTTTCTCTATTTACGATGCCCTCGAAGAGTGCACCGACCCGGCGTTAGTATGGGAAAATGACAAAGGATGGTATGCGGTGGAGGCCTTTTCAGATGCCGAAATTTTCCATTTTCCTGAAGGTATTGGTCCTATGGAAGTGGTCAATGTCGAGCATGAGGAAGTAGTGCTGATTCCGCGCTGGGTTAGGTGTAAGAAAGTGACCTTTAAGTATGGGTTGGGGGACAAGTTTATCAATGCTATTCGGGTAATTAAAATGCTGGGACTGCACTCTCGTCAACCTATT
>CAKZNJ010000485.1 GCA_937129505.1 uncultured Anaerolineae bacterium
AAAAGCTTCTTCAATCGTTCGAACTGCGTTCATCTGGATTCCTTCCATTTTCAGGGATGGGTGATTTTGGTGAGATGGCGCGAAGGATGGTATCTAAATCTTTGTCGCCCCGACCAGATAGATTAACCAAAATGAGATGATCGGGCGTAAAGCGCGGCGCTTGTTTAAGAGCTTCGGCAATTGCATGGGCTGATTCAAGAGCAGCTAAAATGCCTTCAAACTTGGCTAAAACTTGAAAAGCTTCTAGAGCCTCTTCATCGGTGGCATAGGTATACTCTGCGCGCCCAATCGAACGAAGATGGGCATGTTGTGGCCCGACAGCCGGATAATCCAAACCAGCTGAAATTGAATGGGTTTCCGCTATCTGGCCATTCTCATCTTGGAGAACATAGGTCTTCGTGCCGTGCAATACCCCCAAGCGACCTCGCTGGGGATCGGCGAAGCGCGCCGCATGGAGTCCGCTCTCGATGCCACTTCCCCCTGCCTCTACACCGATCAATCGCACCCGTTCATCGGCGAGAAAAGCAGAAAAAATGCCGATAGCGTTCGAGCCACCCCCAACGCAAGCAATGATCATCGTGGGCAGCTCGCCCGTCTCTGCTAGTATTTGCTGGCGGGCTTCTGTGCCGATGACCGCTTGAAAATCACGCACGATCTGCGGATAAGGATAGGGACCCAATGCTGAACCCAACAAATAATGGGTATGGCGGACATTGGTTACCCAATCCCGTATCGCTTCGTTGATGGCATCCTTTAGCGTCTTTGAACCACTGCTGACCGACCGCACTTCTGCACCAAGTAAATTCATGCGCAAAACATTCGGTTTCTGCCGCTCCATATCGACTTCGCCCATATAGATTACACAATCCAATCCCAACAGTGCGGCCGCCGTCGCGGTTGCAACCCCGTGCTGACCTGCCCCTGTTTCGGCAATGATCCTTTTCTTGCCCATTTTCTTTGCCAACAGAGCCTGCCCCAGCGCATTATTAATTTTATGCGCCCCGCTGTGAGCCAAATCCTCCCGTTTGAGATAAATTTTAGCTCCTCCAAGATGAGTGGATAGCCGCTGGGCGAAGGTCAGCGGCGTTGGGCGGCCTACATACGTGCGTAACAAGCGCTGAAACTCGCCTTGGAAAACAGGGTCATTGAAAGCCTGCCGATAAGCTGCATCAAGTTCGGTTAGAGCAGGGATCAGCACCTCAGGCACATATTGGCCACCAAAATCTCCAAATTTTGTCTCTCGAATCATCTTTCCTTCCTTAGTTCTTTATAAGCCTCGTGAGCGTTACGAATAAAATCTCTGATTTTCGCCAAATCTTTTTTGCCTACCGCTGCCTCAACACCCGAAGCGACATCCACACCCCATGGTTTTACCCTTCGGATCGCCTCAACAACAGTATCGGGGGTCAACCCTCCGGCAAGAAAGATCGGTTTTTGACAGGCAACAGCAGCCGCCATCTCCCAATCTGCTCTTTGTCCCGTTCCCCCATACTGACCTTGGCGGTAAGCATCGACCAGCAACGCTGGCGGGGTCTTGCGTTGGTAAACATCTTTTTCGATGGACAGTGCTCCGATCCCTTGGGATAAACGCAACGCTTTATAGGCTCGCTCTCCTAAAAGCTGTTGTTCTTTCAAGGTCTCGTCTCCACTTAACTGCGCCAAATCCAAGTCACATTGCTTCAGAACTTCGAGAATCCTTTCAGCAGGCATATTCACAAAAACTCCGACAAAGATTACGTTTGCCGCTTCGCTGCGAATCACTTGGATAATCTGACGGCAATCTTCCACTGAGATGGAGCGTGGACTAGGAGGATAAAAGTTGAAACCCAAGAAATCCGCTCCGTAGGCAACAGCGCTGCGCGCCTCATCAAGAGTTTTGATACCACAAATTTTAACCTTCATTATCTAAACAGTAATAACTCCTCGATCTTCTGGATAGGATTTTCAGACTTTACCAACGCTTCTCCAACTAGCATGATGTGGATGTCATGCTTTCTCAAGTCCAATACATCTTTAGCGGTGTGAATGCCACTTTCGGCTACATAGCAAATTTCCGCAGGTACAAGTGTCCGCAAGCGAATGCAAGTCTGCAGATTAACCTGAAAATTGCGCAAATTGCGATTATTAACCCCGACGATTTTTAAACCATCTATGCGCAGAGCCTTCTCGATTTCCTCTGCCGTATGAGTTTCCACTAGGGCGCTCATCCCCAGCTCAGTAGCGAGGTCGTGCAGTTCCTGCATTAAGTCAAAATCCAAGTAGGAAGCAATCAAAAGCACAGCATCTGCACCATATGCTCGCGCTTCATAGACTTGGTAGGGGTCACAGATAAAATCTTTCTGCAAGAGCGGTGCTCGTTGTGGTAGGCCGGCAGTCGATTTCAAGTCATCGAGATTGCCGCGAAAATAGGCTTCATCGGTTAAAACACTGACTGCTGCCGCTCCATTGGCGAAATACAGTTGCGCCAGTTCGAGGGCAGAATATCTCAAGCCAAATTCGCCTTTTGAGGGGGAAGCGCGTTTCACCTCGGCGATCAAGGCGGGTTTGCGCGTGCTGATCGATCCGAGAAAATCAAGCGGTGGTTTTTGCTCACTCGCCCATCGGCGCATTGTGCGCAGGTCAACCTTTGCTTTTCGCTGCGCAACTTCTTGACGCTTCTGCTCAAAGATGCTGTCTAGGATATTGGTGCTCTCAAGCATGGTGAATTCTCCTCGAATCTTACGTTTACGACGAGGTAAGGGTGATCAAGTGATTCAGTTTTGCCAAAGCTGCACCGCTATCTATCGAAAGGCGTGCTTGTTCTAAAGCTTCAGAAAGATCACCACTGACCATTGAGATGGCCACCGCCGCATTGAAAAGGACAACGTCTCGGGAGGGGTTTTGGATCTTTCCCACCAGCAAATCCCGCAATTGCTGTGCGTTCTGCTGTGGTGTGCCTCCCCGAAGGTCCTGCTCTGAGGCTGGCCGGAGACCATAATCCTCAGCCTTGAGCTCATAGGTTTCAATGCGATTGGCGTCTGCCTTGGTGATCCGATTGCTTCCATTGGTGGTCAATTCATCTAGCCCTCCCGCACCGTGAACAACAATCGTTGCCCGATTCCCCAGTTCCGAGGCTGCTTGAGCCAATGTTTCAGTCAAGGATGGGTCATAGACTCCAATCAATTGGTGGGTCACGCGGGCAGGGTTCACCAGCGGTCCAAGCAAGTTAAAAATGGAGCGCTGGCCTATTTCACGCCGTGGCGCCATTGCGTATTTCATGGCGGGGTGAAAACGAGGGGCAAAAATAAAACCAATCCCAACCTCATCGATACAGCGCGCCACCTGTTGTGGTGTAGTTTCTATCTGGACTCCTAAAGCAGTTAGGATATCTGCACTGCCGCATGTCGAGGATACCGCTCGGTTGCCGTGTTTTGCCACCTTGTACCCAGCTCCAGCAATGACAAAAGCCGCCGCCGTTGAGATATTGAAGGAGTGTTTTCCATCTCCCCCTGTCCCCGCTGTGTCAAATAATGAGACATACTCTTTTGTCAGCGGCACAGGGGTTGCTTGAGCCCGCATTGCCAAAGCACATCCCACAATCTCATCAACCGTTTCGCCTTTCATCCGTAATCCAACTAAAAACGCCCCAATTTGGGCAGGGGTCGCTTGACCGCTCATAATCAAGCTCATCGCTGCCTCGGCTTCCTCAACGGAGAGATTGCGACGTTGGACGATCTTGGCTAGATAAGGCTTGAGCAGATCAGCATTTTCTGCGGCGCTCGGCCGATCATCCTTGGGGGGTGTGACTGCCTTCATGGCAAGAAAATTAGCCAAGATTTGTTTGCCAGAGTTGGTTAGGATGGATTCGGGATGGAATTGAACTCCAAAAATCGGGTAGTTTCGATGACGTAACGCCATCACCACCCCATCTTCCGTGCGAGCAGTCACTTCTAGTTCTGCTGGCAGTGGTTCTGTCACCACCAGCGAGTGATACCGCGTTGCTTCAAAGGGAGATGGCACCGCTTCAAATAATCCTTCTCCTTTGTGATAGATCAACGATGTCTTGCCATGCATCAGGGTAGGAGCGTGGGTCACCCGCCCGCCAAACGCATATCCGATACACTGATGTCCCAAACAAACGCCCAAGGTTGGGATAGTGAGTCCCAATTTGACGATAACCTCATTGGATATACCCGCCTGTTCGGGCGAACCTGGCCCTGGTGAAACGACCAGATGAGTGGGTTGTAATGCTGCAATTTCGTCTACGCTGAGAGCGTCATTACGGAAGATCAAAACCTCCGCTCCTAGTTCCCCGAAATATTGCGCCAGATTATAGGTGAACGAATCGTAGTTATCAATAAGCACAACTTTAGGGATAAGATTTTTCCGTCCGCCTGACTCGACTTTGACCGAGGTGCTCATCGACTTTTCCGCCAGTTCGACCGCTCTAAAAAGCGCATTGGCTTTATTGAGACATTCCTGATGCTCCCGCTGGGGTTCAGAATCAGCAACAATCCCTGCCCCTGCTTGCACTTCAACCTGCTCTCCGCGCATAACAATTGTGCGGATGGCAATACAAGAATCCAATTCCCCACTGTAAGAAAAATAGCCAACCACACCAGCATAGATTCCGCGCGGTTGTCTCTCCAATTCGTTGATGACTTGCATCGCGCGCACCTTCGGCGCCCCGCTGACCGTCCCGGCAGGGAAGGTAGCCTGAAGCAGATCAAACGCGTCAAATTCCGGACGCAGCCCTCCATTGACCTGCGAGACAATGTGCATCACATGAGAATAACGTTCAACAATCATCTGTTGAGACAAATGAACGCTTCCGAACTGACAGACTCTCCCTAAATCGTTGCGGGCTAAATCCACCAGCATGATATGTTCAGCCCGTTCCTTTGGGTCTGCCAAGAGCTCTTTCTCAAAACGCAAATCCTCATCGGGGTTTTCCGAACGCGGTCGGGTGCCGGCAATCGGACGAAGCGAAGCCACTCCTCTCTCTAAGCGAACGTGCATCTCTGGAGAAGCACCAATCAGATAAAAGGGAATCGCTCCACCTAAATCTCCAAAGTCAAAATGATACATATAAGGAGAGGGGTTCAAGCGCCGCAAAGCACGATATATAGCCAGGGGGGAGGCGCGAGTAGTGCCCAAAAAGCGTTGCGAAAGGACAATTTGAAAACAATCTCCCTGGCGGATGAATTCTTTCGCCTGGCTGACCATCTGTTCAAATTGGTCTGCAGAGATCAAGGGTTGCAAGGGGGTGGAAGAGAGGAGCCCAGTGCCGTCATTACCCTTGCCTATTGCTTGCTGTAAGCGCTCTTCAAGAGCATCCAAGCGCTGCTCGGCAACAACATTTTCATTTTCCTCAACTACAGCAGTCAACATCAACTTGCCAAAGGCATGGTCAAAGGCAATAAAGGTATTGACTTCAAGAAATATCGCTTCGGGGATATCTTGGCGTGGCTCAATCGCCACCGATGGCTCGAAGTAACGGACAAAATCATAACTCAAATAGCCCACTAAGCCACCCATAAACCGCAGGGGATGGTTCCACTCCGAACTTGTTCTGTCCAAAGGTTTCCGAAAGACTTGGCGAAGTTGCTTTAAAGGGTTTTCATTCTCCTTCAAAGGCAAGGTCTCGACACCCGCTGGTGAGTGAACTTGCCAAGCCTTGTTTTGAAAGACAAAAGCACGCCTTGGCCAAACACCGATAAAAGAGAAGCGCGCCACCTGTTCTCCCCCACTCACACTTTCCAACAGAAACGAAGCCCCTTCACCGCGCAGTTTCATGTAGATAGACAGAGGCGTTTCTAGATCGGCCGGCTTCTCCCGCAAAATAGCCAACCGTCCATCGGGTAACTTAAGTACCTGATCAGATGTTAATCTTATTAGATTTTCTTTCCCATTCATCGCAAACCTCCAAACCATTCACCGAATAAAAACGCCTTCTCGTCTCAGGGACGAGAAGGCGTCTCCCGCGGTGCCACCCTGTTTAGACCAGCTTGCCTTGTCAAACAAAAAACCCGTTGTCAGACAACGGGTAAAAAATAAGCCAGTCTCACTCTCTTTGGGTACGACTTGTCAACCAAGTTTATACCCATAGCCACGATAACGGGGGCGTTTCCGGCACAGGCTACTACCTAAAAGGGTTGGGTTCGCCCTGCAGCTCAGAGATCCATTCCTCAGCTTGGCTTAGACGGGTTTTCACCAACCACCCGCTCTCTGAACCATCCAGATGCTGAGTACTCTTTCTCTTCAGCGCTTTTGTATTTTTCACTGCCTTATATATCAAACCAATGTAAGACTGTCAATAAAAAAATACACAAGATTGGCAACGTTAAATTGTCCAATTTGCCATTTCATTGCATTCTTAACGACATGCGGCTTACTTAACAACGATCTCTATATAAATTGGATCGCCGAAGGGATTGCCTTGGGGGTCGAACGCTTGCCACGCGCTGCGTACATTACCGACTTCCATCGGGGCGATAAAGCGGATGTGAATTTCAAAGCGAGTACCACTCCGCGCCGGAAAGAGCGCTTGTTCCGGCTTTGCGCCTAGTTCATCTCCTGCAATCAGCTTAAGGCGGTAACGTTCATCGTAATTGCATGTGCCGCTGTTTTCCACCTCCCAGACTTTGTCTAAGGTTGCTCCTCGCTCTACCTCAGTGCCGTCTGGGATGGTCTGATCGGCGATAAAGCGCAACGAGTCAACACAGGAGACTGTCGGTGTCGGATAAGCAAGGCTGTAAATCGCCTCAGGTGGTAAAAGAGTTGAGACCACTGGTGACGGGGGGAGATAAACCCCCTCAGAAGATAGGGTACCCTCCTGCCCAAACCTGTCACATGCGGTAGCAATGACAAGGAAAAGGCAGATCACCATAAAAGCCGCGGTTTTCAGCCCAAACCTATGGAGAACTGACCTCATGTTCGTCATTCTCTCCAAAGGACAAAACACCAACAGGGGAAAAATTACAACTTGAAGGCGTTTTCATCCTACAGGAAAGGTTTGGCAATCGCTTCCCCAAGAAAAGATGTGGATAATTCCACCTCCCGATCATTGACTAAACGATGTCATCCATTAAATCGCCCTCGTCATCGGCGCGAATGGGTAAGAGAACCTCGCCGCTTAAGGCTTGCTGGCGGATGGCGAGCTCGATCTCTTCAGCCAGGTCGGGATTCTGATGGAGAAAATCTTTGGCGTTTTCTCTACCTTGACCAAGGCGGATATCACCATAGTTGTAAAATGAACCGCGTTTGGAGATGATCTCGAGTTCGGTCGCTAGATCTAACAAATCTCCGACGCGCGAAATGCCTTCGTTATACATAATATCGAACTCCGCCGTTCTAAAAGGCGGCGCAACTTTGTTCTTGACGACCCGCACGCGGGTGCGGTTGCCAATGATCTCATTGCCCAACTTGATCGACTGAATGCGGCGGACATCTAGGCGGACTGAGGCGTAAAATTTCAATGCCATGCCTCCTGAGGTCGTCTCGGGGTTGCCAAAGACAACGCCGATCTTCTGGCGCAGTTGATTGGTAAAAACAACCGCGGTGTTGGTTTGCTTGATGGCGCCTGACAGTTTGCGCAAGGCTTGGGACATCAGGCGAGCCTGCATCGCCATGGGTGCATCGCCCATATCTCCTTCGATTTCTGCGCGCGGCACCAACGCAGCGACCGAGTCAATAATCACAACGTCAACTGCTCCGGATCGAACCAACGCTTCGGCAATTTCGAGCGCTTGTTCGCCGGTGTCGGGTTGTGAGATCAATAACGAATCGATATTGACACCACAGCGGGCAGCATAGTTTGGATCTAAGGCGTGTTCCATATCGATAAATGCTGCCACTCCTCCCATACGTTGTGCTTCAGCAGCAATGTGTTGACAGATGGTCGTCTTGCCCGAAGATTCGGGTCCATAAATCTCGGTGATCCGGCCGCGCGGGATGCCACCCACTCCCAGCGCAATATCCAAGGATAAGGAACCGGTAGGAATGACCTCAACTGCCAAGTGATGGGCTTCTCCTAAACGCATAATTGCCCCTTCGCCGTAACGCTTGGTAATATCTCCTAAAGTTTTATCCAAAGCGGCTTGGCGTGCATCCGTTTGATCAGAGGGAAGAGAAGTGTTGATCTTCTTGACCATAGATATCCTTTCTCAATCATCCTATCTTTTGTTGCTTAGCTGTTATCCATTTTAGTAGTGAACAGAGACAAAGGGAAGTCCGAAAAATATAACGATCAAAACTACACCAAGAAGTTTAGCACAAACGTTCTAGTTGTCAAGGTTTCTTCAAATAATCTTCTTTATGGCGTTGGTGTCTCTGTAAGGAACGCTTCTATTTGTGGTGTTGGCACTTCTGGTGTCTTGAACGGTTCTATGGGTGGAGAGGGCAGGTCTTTGGAGAAGCCAACGCCCCGCTTGTAGCGGAAATAACTGACTCTGCCCGGCAGGATTTCGATATCTAGGTGTTGACTGGTTTCACCTGGGATAAAAATTCGATACCACCCCGCTGGAAGATCCCCAATGACTAAATTCTCGTTATAGTAAGGATCGCTATTGACCGGACCTTCCCCATAGGTAGCTACCCAATAGCGCACCCCCGTCTCCAAAGAACGAATCGCTACCTTAACCCTCACCATCCATTCATCATCAAAGGTTTTCAATTGTCCGGCAAGGATTCCCCACCCCTGCGGAGGTACGATCCAAAGCTCGGGGTTTCGACTCCGCGAAAAGCTATTATCGCCAATCCGCACCTCAAAATGCAAATGCGGGCCGGTCACTTTCCCCGTCGCCCCAGAAAGGCCGACAAGCTCACCTGTTTCGATCGGTTGGCCGACAACTAAATTTGTCTCCGAGAGATGACCATAGACGGTATAGAGAGTCTGACCCTGATAACCAAAGTCGTGTCGAATGACAACTGCCAATCCATAAGGATCATTCGGATTGTACTCACCGCTCATCAAGCCGAAGCCGCTCCAAGCCACTCGCCCAGACCCCGCTGCATAGATCGGGGAACCCGCTTTAAGGGGAATGTCGATACCGGTGTGAACAACGTTCCGAAAGAACACGCCTCCATAGCGATAATCTTCCAAAGCCCAAACCCTCATATCTGCCAACACGGGACGGCTAAACAAAAAGTGATCGTAAGGAGTTGGAATCCAGGGTGTTGGATAGAGAGGAGGGCGCCAATCGGCAACCGTGTCGGTAATCGGTTGGTGAACGACAATTGAATAGGGGTCTTCCAGAGCTATCACTTGCGGCGCGCTCGACGGTGGGGCAACCCATTCCCCGATTTGTTCGACCAGTTTCGTCGGTAAAGCGGTCGCAGTCGAATTTACAGGGGATGAAGGAGTGGATAAAGGAGCTTCTACGGTAGAAGGAGGCAAGATCGTTTCTGAGGAACAAGCCCACAATCCTCCCATAAGAAAAAGGAGCCATGCCAATTGGGTTATCTTCATGGATTCACCGCAGTCGTTGGTGAGATCACTGGAGTGGAGGTTTTTTGTGGGGTAAATGTCATCGTCGGTGTACGGGTCGGTGTTGGGGTGCGCGTCGGGATGGGTGTCCGAGTCGGCGTAAGAGTCGGTGATGGCATAGGCGTTGCGGTATAAAGCGCTTCCGCTGGATAGAGCTCTAACATTGCCGTATACCAATCTCTTTGATCCCGTTTGACCAAGATCGAATAGCGCGAAGCGCCTAAGGCAGTGCGCCAGGAGGATAGAGCCGGCAGACGCTCCCACCCATAACGCTGAGCAAGCTCTGTCAGATCGATCCAATAGCCTTCAGGAGACGAAGGCATTAGAGAACCACCGTTGTCGTAAGCTAGCGCGTTGCCGCTGTAACGGGCATTTAGATCAAATGGCAAATCCCGAAGCGGCATCCCTTGGCTGCCATCCTGATAACGCGTTTTGAGATATAGGCGCCAATAAATTTCAGCCCCAAATTCCTCCCGTCCCACTACTAGCCACCCCGCATTCATGGCGGCGGGCTCCAAGGCAATGGCTCGCCCGGTATAAAGCCACTCTTTACTGAGTGACAGTGAAGAAGGGCTGGACAAAGGCAAATAGGCATTCTCAAGACGGGAAAGATAATCCCAACCCGCCCGCTGCTCGACAGCCTTCCGTAAAGCTTGAAAGGCATCAAATACGTGTTCGTGCAAGTAAGTGTATGGTACTTTGATTCCCTCCAAGGCCTTTAATCGCTGACGATTGGAAAGTTGAGATGTGTCGGCGCCTGTTACCTGGCTTGGAGTAATTAATCTATTTATATCAATTATCTCTTGGGTGGTGGTAAAGAAAGGTTTGGAGTCCCGCTGCTTCAGCCAAGTCATCCCCTGCGGTCTTGAAGGAAGTAAAATTAAGGGGATTTGCATCGTGCCATCTCTTACCGAATGGGCTTGAAGATAAGCACGATGAGGGGTGGAAAGAACACTAAAAAGCACTTCACCATTGTCGGTGAGAAGGGGGTGGCTACCTGCCATCAGTTTTCGAGCAGGGGATTGAGGAGAAGAGGCATCCCATTGAGATACCCATTGAATCCCTTCATCCGCCGCGTTCCAGACCAGCCATCTCCCATCCGCTGACCAGCTAAGTGCCTGCACCGCAGCGTGAGAGTCAGCGGTCAAGTTCCGGTAGCGGTTATCAATTTGATCCAAATCTGCAATCCAGAGGTCGTTTTCCCCTTCTCGTTGGGAGATAAAGGCAATTTGCCGCCCTAACGGTGACCACTGCGGGGCAAAATCCGCTCCTTTGGCTGAAGTTAGTTGAATCACTTGCCGATTATTGCTGGCCGGTAAAACGAACTCTTGAATCAAAATCTCGAGATTGTTTTCGCCAGTTTGTGGATTAATTAAATAACTCTCATAGACCAGCCACTTACCGTCGGGAGACCAGCTCGGCGCGCCATCATACTGCTGGGAACGGGTCAAGGGGGTGACTTGTCCCTCACTTAAGGACAAGACATACAAGTCCCAATATCCTTCGCGATTGGAAGCAAAGGCAAGCCATTTTCCATCTGGACTGACGGCGGGATGCATATCATCCCATTCCCCCTCGGTTAGTCGCAGCCATGTTTGACTAGCCGCCTGAAATGCGAAGAGGTGATAGTATTCGCCATCCAATAAGGATAAAATCAACCAGCCACCGCTCAAAGAAGTAGACATCAAAGATGATTGAGCTTCTGACGGAGCAGGTGTTGCGTTATTTGTCGGAGATGGGCTAGCGGGAGAGGGCAAGGATGGGCTTGGTGAAGAAGTATAGGTTGGCGAAGGGAGTGTTTGAGAGCTTTGCTCAGCAAGGCTGGGGGAGAAAAGAGACAGTCGCTCTGCTAACCCTTCAGGAATCCCTCTTGGCAAGCTAGAACGCACCACCAGCGGCAACACCATCAGGTTGATTAAGATTAAAACAAATAAAACAAGTCGAATGCGTCTTCGCTTCATTCTCTTGCCTGAGCTGGGGCTCCCGAGGGGCGGAGATGGTGTTTGCATTCTTTACTCTTCTTGCTTTGGCATTCTAGCATGGCAATTGAAGCAAGTCAATTCTCCAAACCTTTCAAAAGTGTTTTTCGATATGACAGGTATCCGTTAGGGAGCTTCGGCCGAAGTTCCCTAACGGACGCACCCCACCAGGAATGCATTGCAAGGCAGATGCCAACCCCCTGTTGTTGGGAATTCTAAAGATTAAGTTGGGACTTCAAAATCGGTTTGTGCCTGATCAACCAACTTCCGGGCACTCTCAAAATCTTCCTCGCTTTCGGGTCGACTTTCCTCGCTCAAATAGAAGATTCGTGCTTGCAATTGATGCGGATTTAGGACTTCGCCGCGCAAATGAAGGGTGAATTCCATGCGCGGCGATAGCGCCTCAATAAAGTTCGCACTTGCTAGCTCATCACCCTTTGCGTTCAAAATGCGCACCTCGCCGCTCGGCCTTTTTTGAAAAGCGGTGATGTGGAGAAACACTCTCACCCGTTGCCGATCCGGGCGCGGTTCGGCACGCAATTCCTTGATCCTTACTTCTGCCGGAGGAAAGACGGGTTCATTGGGATCCCGAAAAAATGCTTCCATAAATTACCAACTTTCCTCTTGATTCAATACATTCTACCGCTACTGGTTTATTTTTCACGGCATGCGCCACTCAAAACGCCAAATGCCGCCTTCCTTTTTATCGAGGGTGGAAGTTGTGCCCATGATGACGTAATAGGTAACGCCAGGTTTATAGGGATAAGGTGTGCCATCTGCGAATTGGAGAGTAAACAGACCATCCTGTGCAGGACGAACCCAGCGCACCTCATAGACATAGCCATCGCGAAAAGCATAGGCTATCCCATTTCCCTCCATTCCGATATCAATAACCTCACTGTTCCCCGATTTATATTCGTACTTATGGGGTAAAACCAAGATTACTACATTATCGGCACTGATTTGAGTATTGGTCACTCGGTCTATCAAAGGAGCGTAGGCCTCCCCTTGTCCACCGTCTTCTTGGGTATCTTGAAAGCGCAAATAGCGACCAGTGGTTTGATCGTAATCCCAACGGACGTAAGCACTAATCGAGAAACGGGTAAAAATTTGGACAACCGGTGTTCCATCAGGCGGTGTTGCATGTTGGAATTTCATCCCATCCAGATTTTGCCGTTCGTCCTTCTCACCGCGTGTCTCGATATAAGGCCCCATTTCCTTGGTGTTGGCGACCAGATAATTTCCTCCGCTTGGATCAATCCGACACATTGGCGGACAATTTAGCGCGCCCTCGAAAATCAAGCGATTCGAATAATCTGCGTTGAGCAATCTGCGTAAAATCCGCTTATCCGCGCTGCCAAATGCAAAGATCGACTTGTACATCTCAATGAGCTCGCCGTCAAACAATCTCGCCGAGCGGATAGGACCCACTTGCTCATAATCGTTGCCGTAAAAGATGGCATGCAAACGGGTCAGGCCGTTGTTTTGGTAATAATCAAAGACAACGTCAGCCAAAGATAGTCCAAAAGGCGGGCGGTCATTGCGGGGAAAGAGTTGAACCTTGACCGCCAAAGGACGTCGTTCAAGCTGAGCAGGGTCATTTACGGGCAAACCGGTTAAGGGGTTGATGTTGGGTGGAAAATTTGTCGGACCGTAATCGACCTTTTCAGCCGTTGCCGTCGGCAGGGGTGTGGGCACAGCCGTCTCGGTGGGAGGAATGGCTGTATCTGTAGGTGGTAATGCTTCCTGTGTTGTAGTGGGTGTTGGTGCTTGGCGAAAGAGACTGCAAGAGGTCAACACCAGCACCAGTAATGAGATGATTAAATGTTTTCGTTTCATATA
>CAKZNJ010000486.1 GCA_937129505.1 uncultured Anaerolineae bacterium
ATTTTGTATTTCTCTACCCCCTCGAACAATGATGTCAGGAGTAGGAGCGCCAGCGGCTGAGAAATCTTAAAGATGTCTAGTATGATATAAAAATAGGGCACAGCAGGCCGATCCTGTCTCACTCACTTCATTCGACATGACATTAGGCGAGTCACATTGTTCGACAGGAAACGGCAGGGCTGCATTCAACAGAAATAAAACTTCCCCTTGGTTGGTTTTATTTTCAAGTCAGAATTCCTCGCGCCAAAAACTGGAAGCTTCTTTCAAAACAGGTATAATACGGCGAGTTAATACCGTTTTGTCTGTGGAGGTGGCTATGGGGCTAAAGCCCGATCATTGGATTCGCAAAATGGTGCAAGAATATCACATGATTGAACCGTTTGCTGAAAATCAGGTGCGAGATGGGGTGATCTCTTACGGGGTTTCCTCCTATGGATACGACATCCGCGTGGCTGATGAATTCAAAATTTTCACCAATGTGTTCTCGGCAGTGGTGGACCCCAAGCACTTTGATCCGAAGTCAATGGTGGATTACAAAGGGGGGGTGTGCATTATTCCGCCCAACTCTTTTGCGTTGGCTCGCACCGTGGAATACTTCCGCATCCCCCGGCGGGTGCTGACGATCTGTGTCGGCAAAAGCACCTACGCTCGCTGCGGCATCATTGTCAATGTGACACCTTTTGAACCCGAATGGGAGGGCTTTGTCACCCTCGAAATTTCCAATACCACCCCGCTACCGGCTAAAATCTATGCCAACGAGGGCATCGCTCAGGTTTTGTTCTTTGAAGCAGACGAAGAGTGTGAAACTTCGTATGCGGATAAGAAGGGGAAATACCAAAAACAACAATCCATCGTCCTGCCCAAGCTATAGGAGAGGATCATGAATGTCTTTGGAAAATCGAATGTGGCAGAATTTTTGGGGGATTTCGTGGTCTATCGCAATCTTATCCCGATGGACAAACGCTTACCCACCTTAAGCCAACTGCGCTCCAAGCTGAATTTGCCTGCGAACCAAATCCCCCGCAAACATGAATTATCCTACGCGCAGGTAATCGTGGAACTACTCCAAGAGGCGCGACAGCTCGACGGTACTAAGGCGCAAATCAAACGCCTGGTTTTCATCGGCGACACCCGCATGAGCGATGGAGGAGCGTTCGATAATATCTGCCAAGCAGCCGGTTGGGAAGGGATTATCTTTATCGGCTCAGAAAACTCGCAGCCATTTGAGTTTGAGAGCGTGCAAACCGCTGGTGGCCAAAGCATGGTGCTGTCCAATCGTTGGTCGGCGCTCAACGAAAGCGAAGATTATAACCTGCGGCGCTACTGTGCCGTGCGCGGTTTCCCCATTGATGAGTCAACGGCGGTTATTGTGGATTTGGATAAGACAGCGATAGGAGCGCGCGGGCGCAATTCCCACGTGATTGATCAAGCCCGCGTGGAGGCAGTACGGCAGACGGTTGAGTCTCTGCTTGGTGAGGTGTTTAATCTGCAAAGCTTCCTCGATTCGTACAATCAGCTTAACCATCCTGAATTTCACCCCTTTACTGCCGACAACCAAGATTACTTAGCCTATATCTGTCTGATTCTGGGCAGCGGTTTATATGACACCGAGAAGGTCATCCAAGAAGTTCGGGGCAAGCGGTTGTTGAACTTTCGCCAGTTTATCGATCAGGTTGAAACGCACAAAGCGCAACTTGCCCCCTCTTTACAAGCCATTCATGAGGCAATTTATGCGAATGTCTGCGCTGGTGACCCAACACCTTTCAAGGCATTCCGTTATAACGAATATCAAAACACCGTTCATCGCATGGGTTTTTTGCCCGATTCGACCCCTCTGAATGTCCTGTTACGCGACGAGATTGTCATCACCCACGAAGTGCGCGCCTTAGCGTTGGACTGGAAGCAACAGGGAGCGTTGCTTTTCGGGTTGTCAGATAAACCGGATGAAGCTTCGGTGCCCACTGAGGAGCTTGCCCATCAGGGTTATCAGCCCTTGCACCGCACGGTGACCCACGTCGTGGGTATGCCGAAGTAGAGCGGTTCTCAGTTTTCTCTCTTAGAAAAGGGGCGGCACAGCCGCGCTACCCGTCAGATCGATTCGCTTCGGCGCGTTGCCAGACTAGCGTTACCTTTGGGTGCTTATTCCAACTTGCAAATTAGCCACTGCAATGATGAGACTTTGCAAGTTCCTCGAGTGCCGTCTCAGAGCTACGGGGTCAAAATGGCTTCTTCAAGAGTGGCGAGATCCACGGCTAATAATTGAGGGGCTGGCATAGACTTTACCACGATGTCAGGGTCTTTTAGCCCATGTCCCGTACAGATTGCCACGATGCGTTTTCCTTTGGGTTGAATCCGCCCTGCTGCCACCTCAGAAGCGAAGCCAGCGAGGCCAGCTGCCGAAGCCGGCTCGACCCATACCCCTTCACATGCCAGCGTTTTTTGCATGGCGAGAATTTGTTCATCGCTGACGGCGATGATCCGCCCGCCCGATTCTTCTGCGGCTTGGAGGGCTTGCTCGCCGCGCGCTGGGCGCCCAATGCGGATCGCCGTGGCAACGGTCTCAGGATGGTCAACAGCATGGCCAAGCACCAACGGCGCCGCCCCGCTTGCTTGCACCCCTAACACGTGGGGCAAACCGCTTTGGTTCACCTGATCATATTGACGAAAACCCATCCAGTAAGAAGTGATGTTACCGGCATTCCCAACCGGCAGACACAACCAGTCTGGCGCTTCACCCAGCGCATCGCAGATTTCAAACGCTGCCGTCTTTTGACCTTCAAGCCGATACGGATTGAGCGAATTAACCAAAGCGATGGGATGACGTTGACAGATTTCTACCACGAGATGCAGGGCATCGTCAAATGAGCCCTCAATTTGAATCACTTGGGCACCGTAAGCCACCGCCCCAGCGAGCTTGCCGGCAGCAACTTTCCCTTGGGGGATCAAGACCACGGCCCTTAAGCCGGCGCGCGCAGCGTAGGCAGCCGCCGAAGCAGCTGTGTTGCCTGTCGAGGCACAAATGACCGTCTTCGCCCCGCGGCCGACTGCCTCGCTAATAGCAGCTGTCATGCCCCGATCCTTGAAAGAGCCGGTAGGATTCAGCCCCTCATACTTGACATAAAGTTCAAACTTGCCCCCCAATTGTTCTGCCAAACGGGGCATCGGGATCAGCGGGGTGTTGCCTTCAGAGAGGGTGACGATCTGGGTGTGGGAAGGGAGATCTAAAAACGAGCGATAACGATGCAGTAAAGGCTGTGTTGACATGTCTTAATCATACTTCCTAAAAGGGATTTTTTCCAGTTATCTGGAACACTTCTCTCCTACTCCCTTTTGAACCGCCGATCGACATCCTTGGAAAGAACAAAAAAGCAGGCCGAAATTGCCTTCGACCTGCTTTGTGCCAAAGGGTTGAAAGATCAGTCAATATATGAACTGATAAAATCCGGCCTCGCTTCTGGACGTCGCTCACCGCCATCGCCGCGATATTGATCGTCAAAATAAACCTGCTGGTCGGCGTCAAAGCGGCCACGCTCAAAGCCGGTTCCGGCTGGGATTAGCTTACCGATGATCACATTCTCCTTCAACCCGTATAGCGGGTCCTTGGCGGCTGCAATGGCAGCTCCCGCCAGCACTTTGATGGTGTGTTGGAAGGAAGAGGCGGAAAGGAAGGAATCGGTGCTGAGCGAGGCTTTGGTGATTCCAAGCAAGACATCTATCGAACGGGCGATGCGTTTACCCTGTGCCAAAAGTTCCTCATTCTTGCGTTTCAATTCCAGGCGATCCACCAAATCACCGGGCAGGTAGTCGCTATCGCCTGGGCGGATGATTTGCACGCGAGACATCATCTTGCGGATGATGACTTCAAAGTGCTTGTCGTTGATGTTCTGCCCCTGCGAGCGATATACTTTTTGTACTTCCGAGAGCAGGTACATCTGACAGGCTTCGCGCCCTTGGATTCTCAGGATGCGATGGGGGTTGAGAGAGCCTTCGGTCAACGCTTGACCTGGCTCAACGCGGTCACCATCCTTGACCAGCAACCGCGCTGTGCTCGGGATTTCATAAGCCACGTCTTCGGTGACTTCGCGGGAGACAATCACGCGGTGGTTCTCAATGCGCACCCTGCCGTGGTTCTGGGCGACAATTGTGGTATCTTCATTGGCATAAGCGATGATGTCCCCTTGACTCACTTCACCGCCATCCTCAACAGCGATCTTCCAATCTTCGGGGATGTCATACGGCTCTTCAATGAGTTGTGAATTACGGACATGCACCTCACGCAGATCGCTGTATCGATCGGACTGGATGATGGAAACCACGCCGGCGATTTCGGAGACGGTCGCTTCACCTTTGGGCTGACGGCGCGCTTCGAACAATTCTTCCACGCGGGGCAAACCGGTGGTGATGTCACCACCCGCAGCCACGCCACCCGTATGGAAGGTGCGCAGGGTGAGCTGCGTGCCCGGTTCACCGATGGATTGAGCAGCTACAATCCCCACCGCTGTGCCTACTTCCACCATCTTCCCTCGCCCCAAATCTAAACCGTAACACATGGCGCAAACCCCGTGGAGTAACTCACAGGTGAGCGCGGAGCGCACTTTGACTTCTTGAATATTGGAAGCAACAATACGGCGCACGATGGGATGGTCAAGCAGGTCATCGCGCTCGGCTAAAACTTCGCCGGTATCCGGATCTACGATGCGTTCAGCAGCGATCCGCCCGAACAAACGGGTGCTCATCGACTGACCGGCAATATCATCGCTGCGGCGGATGTAAATCCCTTCTTGGGTTCCACAATCTTCGTCATTAATGATGACGTCTTGAGCAACATCAACCAAACGACGCGTTAGATACCCTGCATCAGCTGTACGCAGAGCGGTATCTGCTAACCCTTTACGAGCGCCGTGCGTGGAAATAAAGTATTCCAGTGCAGTGAGACCTTCGCGGAAGTTCGAGCGAATCGGCAGGGGGATAATGCGTCCCGAAGGATCTGCCATTAAGCCGCGCATCCCAGCCAGTTGGGAGATGGGCCCGAAACCGCCCTTGGTTGCCCCAGAAATGGCCTGGGCAGCCAAGTTGCCATGGGGATCCATGTAAGCTTTCACCGCCTCTGCCACTTGGGCGGTAGTCTGCTGCCAGATCTGGATCACCCGCTCGTTCTTTTCTTGTTCGGTGAGCAATCCCCGCCGATAGTCGCGCTCAACCGCTTCCTGTTCTTGGAGGGCATTTTCGATGATAGTCGGCTTTTCAGGCGGGATGGTAATATCCGAAACAGCCAAGGTGTACCCAGAACGCGTGGCATACTTGAAACCGATATCCTTAATGGCATCGGCGACTTCAGGGGTCATCTCTTCACCGCATACTTCATAAAGCTCGGCGATCAGGTCTTTAATGCCGCCCTTGTCCAGTTCGCGATTGACAAACTGCATGGTAGGAGGCAGCACCCGATTCAACAAGACCCGGCCAGCGGTCGTTTCTACCAAACGGGTTTGCGGCTGAGAGAGACGGTTGTCTTGATCGTCGTACCAGGTGGAAACCATGACTTTGATGCGGGCGTGCAGGTCGATTTGGTCTAGCTCGTAGGCAAGCTCGACTTCATCCATATCGGCAAAGATGCGCCTATCGCCTTTGTGCGGTTTGTTGTCCGTCTTAGATAAGTAATAAATGCCTAAGACCATATCCTTGGAGGGGCTGATGATGGGTTCGCCGTCGGCGGGTTTCAACAGGTTGCGCGAAGAGAGCATCAATTGACGCGCTTCCCAGACGGCCTTCTGGGAAAGCGGCACGTGAACTGCCATCTGGTCGCCATCAAAGTCGGCGTTGAAAGCAGTGGTCACCAGCGGATGCAATTGAATCGCGCTCCCCTCAATCAGCACCGGTTCAAAAGCTTGAATGCCCAAGCGGTGCAGGGTCGGGGCGCGGTTGAGCAGGACGGGTCGCTCGCGAATCACTTCCTCAAGCACTTCCCATACTTCGGGGCGGTTGCGTTCAATAAAGCGCTTTGCGCCTCTGACGTTGGCTGCGTAGCCGTGAGAGACCAGCCGAGCGACCACAAAAGGACGATAGAGCTCGAGAGCCATGGTCTTGGGCAAACCACATTGATACAACTTAAGATTAGGACCGACAACGATCACGGAGCGGCCCGAGTAATCCACCCGCTTCCCGAGCAAGTTGCGGCGGAAGCGGCCTTTTTTGCCTTTTAGCATATCGCTGAGCGATTTCAGCTCCCGCCGCCCGCGCCGCGAAAGCGCTTTACCGCGTTGAGAGTTGTCGATCAGCGAATCGACAGCTTCTTGTAACATGCGTTTTTCATTGCGCACGATGACATCCGGCGCGCCCAATTCCAACAAGCGCTTCAAGCGATTATTGCGATTGATCACCCGCCGATAGAGATCGTTTAAGTCGGATGTGGCAAACCGCCCTCCATCCAACTGAACCATCGGCCGCAGATCCGGCGGAATAACCGGCAGAACGGTGAGAATCATCCACTCTGGACGATTGCCTGAACGGCGGAATGCCTCGACCACTTTCAGGCGGCGGGTGGCTTTGCGTCGCTTTTGCTTGCTCTTGGAAGTGCGCACCTCTGTCCATAGTTCTTCGGCAAGTTTATCTAAATCCATGCGCCGCAAGATGTCATAAAAGGCTTCGGCGCCCATGTCGGCGCGAAAGACCTGTCCCCAACGCGACTTAAGCTCGCGATAGCGCGCCTCCCCCATAAAGGTCAGCGGGCGCAGTTCCATCAGCTCGTCGCGCAGACGGCTGTTTTCATCGCGGGCTACGACCGCTTGATCCTCAAGCTGGCTGCGCAACTCTTCCATGCTCAAGTCTGCTTCGGCGCGCTTGCGCTCGGTTTCGGCAGCGATGTGGTCGAGTTCGAACTGCTTTTGCTCCTTGAGTTCGCTTTCCAGCTCTTCCAGTCGCCCCTTGACCACATTCTGTACTTTGGAAAGATGAGCATTGCCGATGATCTCCCCGCTTTCCACGATGACGATCTCGCTGTCGGGGAAATGGATGGCAGATTTGGCAGGGTTGCCAAGTTGCTCTTTTAGGCTGATTTCGAGGCGTTGCCCGGCTTTGATAATTGGGTCAAGTTTTTCCGCCAGAAGTTCCTCGAAGTGCGCTTCGAGTCGCTGTTTGCGTTCATGGAGTTCCCTCAGCTCTCGATCGCGCTCTGCTTTGATCTCCGCAATTTGCTGGTTGATGCGGGCGGCTTGCTCCCGTTCCGCCTGAGTGATCTTATCTTCTAAGCGGGCGAGGGCTTTCTTGCGCGCCTCTTCATCGACGTAGGTAACCACATACTGGGCGAAATAGAGAACCCGGTCGAGGTTACGGCGGGAAATATCCAACAAGAGACCCAAGTAGGAGGGGATGCGGCGGGTGTACCAGACGTGTGCCACCGGGGCGGCTAGTTCGATGTGCCCCATCCGCTCGCGGCGGACGGAGGAGCGAGTCACCTCAACACCGCATTTATCGCAGACAATACCTTTATAACGAACATTTTTATATTTACCGCAGTAACATTGCCAATCCCGAGTCGGACCGAAGATGGCTTCGCAAAACAAGCCATCTTTTTCGGGACGCAATCGCCGATAGTTGATCGTTTCGGGTTTTAGCACCTCTCCGTAAGACCAACTTCGGATGGTTTCCGGAGATGCTAAACTGATCTTTAATGCTTTGAGACCCTTTGCTTCCACTCAATGCCTCCTAAATGCTTGCCATTTGGCAAATGTAAAAAACCGTTGCCTGCCCCAGCCTTGAAAGACTAGGTATCTGCTGTGTCGCCGATCCTTGGTTGTCAGGGGACAGAGGTGGGGAAGTCATGACACCACTACCTGAGAAAACCTGTCCTTCAAAAACACTCATCGGTTGCAGAGACAAACAAAGACAAGCACTCGAGACCTCTTTCCTCAAGCGCTCATCTGATTTGTAAACAATTCGGCTAACACCCGTTCAAATTATACCCTCTCCTTTGAAAGCGTCAAGGTTTTTGTGAAGGTGTTTGTTGGTTTTCTGAGAGTTTTTTGACAAAAAATGTTGCGCTGGCGTTAAGCGGGATGAATCCTTGCCATCCCATCGGATGAGGCAAACGGGGCAGGAGGGAGGCTAAGATAACTCTCTTCTTGTAGGTCATGGCGTGCGCATTCTGTACTTGTCCTGTCGAACGCAGTGACCCCTCTGTCATTTCGAGATGGGAACATGACGCTTGAGTGTCACTTGATGAGGGAATAACATGGCTCCTGGTCAGCTTCCAAGCAGGCAAGTTCGGCTCGGCTGGGCTTTTGCCTTTCTCCAACTGCCCCTCCCTAAATTATGTTATGAGTAACGCAGTGAGAAATCTTAGGAAAAGATTCCGCAGTCGCTGCGCTCCTACTCATAACATCTTAAGGGAGAGGGTGGTGGCGAGAGGGAAAAGCCTAGCCTTGTTGCCCTAATGGGTAAGCATTGTATGTTATTTCTTCAAGTGACGCTGCTGTGTCATAAGAGGGTCGCGAAATAAATTCCCTCCGTAGCGTTTTTGGGTCCTTCAGAGCAAGATAGCGGCCTGCTTCACCCTGCGCCGAACCAAGTTTGCTCACTCACCAGCCCCTTCTGCGGCGCACCCGCATCCATACCGCAGGGCGGGGTTCCAGCGTGGCGCCCATGTGCGGGTGAATGCGCTCGAACTGCAGCGGCTCGAAGGAAAAGCGGCGCAGGAGATAGGTCAAAACCAAGCGCGCCTCCAACTGGCCAAACGCCGCCCCGATGCAGGCTCGCGGTCCTCCACCGAAGGGGACAAAGGAGAACGGCGGCGTCTGTCTTCCCCCGATAAAACGCTGGGGCTGGAACTCGTTTGCCTTCTCCCATACCCGCGGGTCGCGGTGGGTTAAGTAAATTGAGTAGAACATCCTTTCGCCGGCTGGAATCACCCCCTCTTCGAGCTCAAATGTTTCAACCACGCAGCGGTTGCCGATGTGAATGGGGGGATAAAGGCGTAAAGCCTCCTTTATGACGCCATCCAACAGCGGTGATTTGTCGTTGCTCTCAATTTCTGCCTGCAGTTCCTGCATAACCGCCGGCTGTTGTCCGAGCAAGACGAACACCCATGCCAGCAGGGCGGTTGAAGTATCGTGCCCGGCAATCAGCATGGTCAGCATTTGATCGCGAATCACATCGTCTTCTAGGTCGGCCTCGATCAAGGCTTGGAGCAGATCCGCTTGCGGCGCGCCGCTGTGCCGCTTCGCGATCAGATGATAAAGGTAGGCATCCAACTGCTGCAGGGGAAGGCGGAAGCCGGGGCGCGGAATCTTTCGCCATAGAATCCACGCCCCTGGGGAAATGTAGGCAATCGCCTTTAAGATGGGCTGCCACAGGTTAGGCAGATCGTGCCCGACATCCTCGCTGAACAGCGCTTGAAAGATAATCAGCAGGGCAATCTTGCGGCTCTCAACCAGCAGATCGATGACTTCTCCTTCCTGCCAGCGGTCGGAAACGCGCTTCGCTTGATTCACCATCATCTCGGCATAATCGGGCAGTCTGGCTGGGTGCAGAGATCCTTCCATTAGTCTGCGAACGTGGTCGTGTTCGCTGCCATCCACCACCAGCACCCCTCGGCGCAGTAAATCGGTGACGGGATCGGTATTGCGCCAGAGGAGTTTGTCGCGCTGGGTAACCAGCACGGCGCGGTTGGCTTGAGGTCCAAAGACAACGTACGGATGGAAAGCGGGGAGCGGAATTTGGAAAAAATAGCCCACCTCCTCTGCCATCACTTGCAGGGGGCTTAAGGGTGAGCCGCTCTTTAACCAAGCCTGCAAGACCCGTAAACCTAATGCTGGGGAAGATTGCTTCATCACTGTCTCACCCCTGCCATTGCTCGTCGTCTATTTGAGCGCCGCAAAGAGCTCACCATGGCGCTGGAGATATTCATCCAAGATGCTTTTGGCTACCTCATAACCCGGCACCAAGGGGTGCAGGGTCAAGGCAGTAAGGGCTTTGACGTACGAGCCCTCCACCGCTGCTTCGATGGTCATCCGCTCATAGGCTTTGACTTGCTGCATCAGCCCTAGGCAGTGCTGGGGGATATTCCCAACCGTCAGCGGCTGAAGCGCCCCCTTGCTCACCCAGACGGGGACTTCCACCACGGCGTCTGCGTCCATCCCAGAGATTGCCCCTTGGTTGGGGAGGTTGAGGATCATTTCTCGCTTCGTACCGCCGCTGAGCGCCTCGATCAAATCCAGAGCTACCCCAGCGTATCCCTCGGTAGAAAGGGCCTCGACAAGCGCGGCATCGAGCTGTTCCAGAGAATGGGCTTGTCCGCTTTCACTGACCATATAGGTCTGCCCGCGCTTATTTAGGTAGGCTTGATAGGCGCGCTGCATTCCTTCGTAGTCTTCTTGGGCGCGCAGGGAAGCCAGTTCGGCGAACAAACTCTCGTTCCAAGCCGCTAATTGTTCACCGCGGCTGATGCCTGCGTGCAAGATATTCTCCACTGCCCGGCGGGCATGGTAATAATAGTAAAGATATTCGTTGGGGATCAATCCGAGGCTGGAGATCAGCGTGGGGCTGAAGGGCAAGCCCGGCACGCTATCCAGTTGCCGAATCAGCTCCAGCAAGCGCGGCAGATAGTCCTCACCCTGATACAGCACGCGGCGGATCCAGCCGAGGTGATTCAAACCAAAGTAGTCCAAAAAGAGATTCTCGGCAGAGGTGCCAAGCAGAGCAGCGAGGGCGCGGCGCATAGTATGGGGAGCATCACAGATGCCGACGCTGCGCTGCCAGCCGCCAGCCTGAATGATCGCCTCAGCCAGCATCCCCGCCGGATTGGCGAAATTGACCAGCCATGCCTGCGGGCAAAGGGATTTCATTTTTTCGGCAACGGCGAGCAAGACGGGAATTGTCCGCAGACCCATGGCAAAACCGCCCGGACCGGTGGTCTCTTGACCCAGAACACCGTGGTTGAGCGGCACGCGCTCATCCACCGCCCGGGCGTTCATGCCACCTACGCGAAAGGTGGTGATGACATAATCCGCACCCTGCAGAGCGAGATCTAAGTTTGTGGTGCGCTGAATGCGAAAGCGCGGCGGATTGGCAGCCTCCAGCGGGGCGGTGAGAGCGGCGATCAGCTCCAACCGTTCGGCGTCAATGTCCATTAAAGCTAGTTCGCTGAGCTCCAGCTTGCTTTGGCGGAGCAAAACAGCTTGCAAGATCAGCGGTGTGCGCAGACCGGCTGCGCCGATGATGGTGAGTTTGATGCCCATATTCTACCCTTGCATCGCCAGCAGATTTTCCACGAAAGGATGGAAGCGCACGTAGCGGTAAGCTTCCGCATAAGCGACACCGATGCGCTTGCCGATCTCCGCCGCTTGCGCCTGGATCGCCCAGGCTAAGGCTTGGGTGGGATTGTCGAGTGCCCCTCCTAACCAAGCGCCTAAATCCAAACCTGCCAGCGCTGCCTGCCGTAGGACATCTTCCACAAGAAATTTCACTTGGCTGCGATGTTCCGCCATGGCGGCAATTTTGCGTTCGATGGTTTGGCTGATGTCCACAATCTTGTTGGCATTGAGCAAATTCTCGCCATAAAAATATTTTTCGACCACGAAGTGAGGTGCTAACCCCTCTTGGAGGTGTTCTGGGTGCATCAGGGGTAAGTTGGCGAAGTGAATCGCATCTGAGGCAGCCCAGGCGACCGCGCGATGGTCGGGGTGCACCTCGTAGGGAGCAAATGCGTCTTCAGCGATGACAATATCGGGTTTGTACTGGCGAATGGCACGGATAAACTGCTCGCGCAACAGACCAGGCGGCAGGGTATCCACTTCCAAATCCGGATGACCGAGGAAATTCGGGGCTTCGGCGCCGAGGGTTTGCGCGGCTCTGTGAGCCTCCTCCCGGCGGGTTTGGGTTAAGGTCGTTGCGTCAAGGTCGAAAGAGCCGCGGCGGCCATCGCTGGCAATCACCAGATAGACTTTTGCCCCTTCGTCAATCAGGTTGGCGATCAGACCACCGGCAAAGAACTCGGCATCATCGGGGTGAGGGACAAGGACAAGCACGGTTTTGGACATAAGACCTCCTAGCGTGCATTATATCTTCAAGCCGAGCATTGAGCGGAAACAAATTTGCCCCCTTTACGGTGGAAGAGGGCAGAGATCTTTCGTCTGGGATGACTTGAGCAAGGGCTGCCCCTGCAAATTACCCTTGTCAGTGGCGATTGGATGGGGTATCCTTAACGGCGGGAGTGGTTGAGTCCCGGTGGGTTCCCCGGTCTTCAAAACCGGTGGCGGGTCGTGTTGCGAGCCGCGGTGGGTTCGACTCCCATCCACTCCCGCAGGAGGTTCCTGAAATGTTTGTGACAGACTACGATCCGCTTACTTCGATTGTCGCGAGATACTTGCGCATCAGCGATATTACTCAAGGCGATGGTAAACAACCTTATTCGGTACGCTATCGCGGTCAATTGTATGGGGATTCCGAACAAGCCTACGACCGACTTGCCGCAGCGCTCAAGCCCTTGGGATATACGCCCCTCTTCCGCAAAGAGAAAGATCAACATGCGATCTATCTGGTGCAGGGTTTGGCAGATGCCAAACCTTCTAGAACCAGCCTAAACCTAATTCTCTTTGTGCTGACCGTGTTGAGCGTGATTGTTGCGGGAGTGATCTACTCCTTGGGTGGACAGGAGTTGCCTGCCAACCCGCGCAGTCTGGAGGATTGGTTGCCTGCTATACGCGCCAGCTTGGGCAATGGCCTCGCCTTCGCTGCCAGCCTGTTAGCCATCCTATTGGCTCATGAGTTTGGTCACTATCTGGTTGGACGGGCGCATGGCGAACAGGTCACCTTACCCTATTTCCTGCCCTTTCCCTTTAGCGCCTTCGGCACCCTAGGCGCCTTCATTAACATGAAGTCACCCCCTAAGAATAAGCGCGCCCTGTTAGATATCAGTTTGGCAGGTCCATTGGCGGGGTTGGCAGTGGCTTTCCCCATCCTCATTCTTGGTTTATCGCTCTCCAAGATCAGCGCCTTGCCCAGCAGTCCCCACAGCGGCATTGGCATCCAAATTGAGGGCAATTCCATCCTCTACCTCTTTGCAAAGTGGATTGTTTATGGAAAATTGCTGCCCGAGCCGCATAGCTACGGCGACTTGCCGCCATGGCTATATTGGTTGCGCTACATTTTTACCGGGCGCCCCTTCCCCTACGGTGGCGTTGATGTCTTGCTTCATCCCGTGGCTTGGGCGGGCTGGGCTGGACTGTTGGTGACCTCCCTGAACTTGATCCCAGCCGGTCAGTTAGATGGC
>CAKZNJ010000487.1 GCA_937129505.1 uncultured Anaerolineae bacterium
ACAAATGCTCATGGGTGTCATGATGTTGCTGATTTGGAGAAATTCAATCGGATATTTGTGCTAAAATTAGCCATGTCTTACAATAGTAACCTATTTCGTGTCTAATCAAAGGAATTCTGTTCTAATTTATGTTTAAAGGTGAAGCCATGGCAATTCGAGAAATTGTTACTCATCCTAATGAAATTTTGAGGCGAAAAGCTCATAAGGTTGAAAGTTTTGGCAACGAATTGCAAGTTCTCATAGACGATATGGTTGAAACCATGCGCGCTGAGCCCGGCGTAGGGTTGGCTGCTCCGCAAGTAGGGGTACCCCTGCGCTTGATTGTGGTGGAATACGGAGAGGATGAACATCCTGAGGCGGCCCCTAAACTGTATGTCATGGCAAACCCAGAAATCAGCAAAGCTTCCACAGAGACGGAGGTCGGTGTTGAGGGATGTTTGTCCATACCCGGTTTTATTGGAGAAGTCGAGCGATCGCTTGAAATTGTTGTGCGCGGCCAGAATCGGCACGGGAAAGCGATGAAGGTGAAAGCGAAAGGATGGTTGGCTCGGATTTTTCAACATGAAATAGACCATCTCAACGGAATCCTCTTTATCGACCGCACCGACAAGGTTTGGAAGGTTGAAGATGAAGCGGAGCGTGCCCAAGCAACGGCTGGCGACTAAAACTTAGCGATTGACCGATTCATTGACTTGAACTCTGACCTCATATATTTACTGTCTCTTCAGCTTTAGATAACCCCTCGCCCCAGTTCTTAACGATGCTCAGCCATCTTTCTTTGACAAATTTCCGCAATTATGCCCGCTTAGAGATGGATTTTCCGTCCGGTTTGCTTTTATTGGTGGGGGGGAATGCACAGGGGAAAACTAATCTCATTGAAGCCGTGTATTATCTCTCAACTTTTTTGTCCTTTCAAGCCGAAAACGATCGCCAATTGATCAATTTTACGGCGGCGCGTGAACCGTTAGCGGTAGCGAGGCTGGTTGCCGAATATCAACGCGGGGCATTCAATCATCGGCTGGAGACGCGCATCATCCTTGAGAATGAAAATCGAAATGGAACCTCTCGCGTCCGCAAAGAAATCTTGCTTGACGGTGTGAAACAAAAAGTAGCCGCAACGGTAGGGCATTTTGGCGCAGTTGCCTTCTTGCCGCAATCAATTCAAATCGTCGAAGGCTCTCCCGAAGAAAGACGGCGTTTTTTAAACTTGGCGATTGGTCAGGTTAACCCAGCTTATACTGAAGCCTTAACGGATTTTACGCGGCTTCTGCAGCAGCGGAATGCCCTGCTTAAGCTGTTGGCTGAACGAGGAGGAGATGAATCACAACTGGATTACTGGGATGCTGAGATCAGTCGGTGGGGAGGGTTTTTGGTGCACACGCGCATTCAAGCGCTGCACGAACTGGAGCAGATCGCTGCTCCCCTTCACCGCCAATTGACCCGTGGCCAGGAAGGCTTGGCTTTTTTGTATCAACCTTCTTACGATCCGTATCTGACTATATCCACCCAGTATCGCTTAGCTGTTGAAGACCCCATTGATCGAAAACCAATTCCATTACAACAAATTCAGGAGGGGTATCTGAATGCATTGCGCCGCCAGCGGGATGAGGATATCAAAAGGGGAATCACAACGCTGGGACCCCATCGGGACGAGATCCGCTTTCTTTCTAATGGTCTCGATCTAGGAACCTATGGTTCACGCGGTCAGTGCCGCACGGCTGTCATCGCCATTAAGTTGGCAGAATTGGAATGGGTGAGAATGAAAAGCAATCATTCCCCCATTTTCCTGTTAGATGAAGTATTGGCTGAACTAGATCCGCCCCGTCGGAAGGATTTGTTACAGCGCCTGCTAAACTGTGAACAAGCGGTTTTAACCACCACAGACCTCGGGCTCTTTGAAACAGCCTTCACTGAGAGAGCTTCGATCTGGCGCGTCCAAAATGGGCAGATTCTAGCTGCGGAATATGACAAGGAGGACTGAATGGGATTCGTCTTTCAAATTAATATTTCGAGCGGGGGGGTACCCAAGCGGGCGATACCGATGGTTTGGGTGAGCCAAAGCGGCTTAGAGGGAGACGCTCATCATGATCTGCGCCACCATGGCGGGGAGGAACGCGCTGTTTGCCTGTATTCGTTGGAGAAAATCCTTGCCTTACAGGCGGAGGGACATCCCATTTTCCCCGGCTCGGTGGGTGAAAACTTGACCTTGCATGATGTCCCGTGGGAGCTTCTAAAAGCGGGAACGATCCTACGCTTTCAGGGTGGCGTTGAGATTGAACTAACCCGTCCGACAACACCTTGTCAAACGATTGCAGCTTCATTCTTGAATGGAGAGATTACTCGGATTCTTCACGATCGCCATCCTGGCTGGTCGCGCTGGTATGGACGGGTGCTTCGGGAGGGCGAGCTTCGTATTGGGGAAACCTTGGTGATCGGGTAACATCTTTATCCAAGACACCCCCTATCTCGGTCTTAACGTAGGGGGCGTTTTTCTGGTATACCGACTTTACGCGGGTATTGGGGGGGCGTAGCAGCGGTTTTGTCGATCACGACTAGATAGCGGTCTTCTGCCACTTGGGGGAGATGGATCGGGATCAATTTGCGCACTTTTCCACCCAAAATTTCGACCGCATATTCCGCTTGGTGCACTTCTGCGGGAGCCGACTCTCCTTTCATCGCCAACGCTGAGCCTCCTATGCGGACGAGGGGCAAGAGATATTCAACAAGCGTCGGCAGGTTGGCAACCGCTCGGGCGATAGCCCAGTCATACTTCTCTCGATGCTCAGGAAGATGAGCAATTTCTTCGGCGCGGAGGGTTTGAATGGTTACAAAAGGGAGCTCAAGTTCTTCGATAACCGCTTGGCAGAAAGCCGCTTTTTTGCCCACCGATTCGACTAAAGTAAGGGAAAGCGATGGACAGGCAATTTTCAATGGCAAGCCGGGAAACCCCGCTCCCGTGCCAACATCCACAACCCGTTGGTTTGAAGGATTTGACATAACCAGCAAACAAGTGAGGGAGTCGAGAAAATGCTTCACCCGAATTGCCTCGGGATGACGAATGGCGGTTAGGTTCACGCGCCTGTTCCATTCCAACAGGAGCTGTTCATAGCGAGCGAAAGCCTCTAATTGGCGCCGAGACAAGCGCAACCCCAGGACGTGATAAGCCATTTGAGCTAGCTCCTGCATGATTTGATTATACCTGTTTGGAAAATGAAGATGCGATCCAGAAGGTTTTTCCTGAATTTTTGCAGAACGAAGCTTGGGATGAGGACAGCAAGCCTTTCAACTTCTTATTGAGTTTAGCAAAAAAGGGTGCAAATTAAAGGGGTTGCGAAGGGGTGAATGGTCAATTTGCAATAAGTTTTGCTCGATTGATAAATGGCTCATGAAAATCAGAATTTTTACGCGTTTTTTACGCCATGCAAGCTCAAGAAATTTGTGAGTTTCCGATAACGGAGATAGAACGATGACTTCAACAAGGTAAAACCAAGCTATAGGTGATTGCAAAGGAGGCGCATATAAGGTCAGGATTAAAAACTTCACCCTTCAAACCCTGAAAACCGTCCGGAGAGCCAGGGCAACTTTCTAGGACGCAAACCAAAAGCCCAAAGCAAATCTACCCAATTTTGGGGGACGGATCCCCCAGCAAAATCTAAACAAGGAGGTTTAAAATGGCTACTGTTGACGTAACCCGTGTAGCGGGTAACATTGGGGCGCTAAATGCCCTCTATTCTCTGCAGAACATCAATGCGCAGTTGGCAATCCACCAGACCCGTTTGGCGACTGGCAAACGCCTAAATGAGGCAGCCGATGATCCAGCGGGAATGTCGATTGCCACCAGCTTTGATGTCCGCCGCCAGGGCTTGAAGACCGCGCTGAGCGCCATTGGCGATGCCAAAAACTTGATGTCAACCATGG
>CAKZNJ010000488.1 GCA_937129505.1 uncultured Anaerolineae bacterium
TCGAGATCCTGGCGCGTGTTCATTGCAATCTCCTTTCTGCGGGGCAACATGCCCCAACATCTCAAAGAAGAGGCTTATTTTTAGGATAGGGCATTCAGGCAGCGGCATGGTTGATACAAATCATAGCCGAAAGCGCAAACCCAAGGGCTCAGGCGTGAATGCGCGTGCCTAAGTTTTCCCCCCGTAGGGCGCGCCGAAGGGCGCCTTCTCGTTCACCATTGAAGATCAAGATTTCCAATTGGGGCAATTCTTGAACCAGGGTCAAACTCTGGCGCACTTTGCTTTCCATCCCCCCGGTTACATCCGGAGCTTGCGAGCCGCCGAGTTGCAATCGCCCATCTTGGATGTCAGCGGGCGTGATCTCCTGCACCAGCTCGGTGCAAGCCGGGAAGTCCCGCCATACTCCTTCTTCAATGCCCGCCAGTAGAATGCGGTTGGGATGAAGGTGGCGGGCGAGGTGATCGAACAGGTCTTCGGTAGAGAGAATGGTACCTCCCTGCTGCCGGTCAAAGATGACATCACCGAAGATGAGCGGCAGCAAGCCGGCTTGCAGCGCAGCGCGCAGCGGGTAAAGTTCCCAAAAAGCCACCCGTCCATCATCGGCAGTGACGCTGGCGCAGGGCGGCAGGGAGATTACTGGCAGTTTCGCTGCCAGAAAGGCATCTACAACGAGACGGTTGAGAGTGGAGGCTTCTTTCCAGACCTCGGCAAACCCCAGCCACTGCTCGGCGGTGCGCACCCCTTGGCGAGTGCCGTAACGCTTGGCGGGCACATGTCCAAATGAGCCGGCGCCATGCCCCACGACGAGGCGCAGGGTTGGATGTTCGGCTCGCACCGCAGCGATTTCCTGAGCTAATCGCTGCAGAAGCGCAAGTCGGGGAGTATAGGGCTGCTGTTTGTCGGTGATCAACGAGCCGCCCAGTTTTAGAAAGACCAACTGTGACTGGAGCGTATCCATGTTGTTCATTCGGTTTCTGTTTCCCGATTTTACCGCACAGTGGTGATGATCACTCCCCCCGCCCCGGCTTCTTTAAGAGATTGGGCAACCTGCGTGGAGGTGGAGGGGTCAACCAAAGCGATCAGGTTGCCTCCCCGCCCACCGCCGCTCAGCTTTGCCCCCGCTGCGCCAGCGCGGAGAGCTACGTCAATGAGATAGTCCAATTCGGCGCAGGAGACTCCCAATTGCTGGAGCAGGCTTTGATTGCGATTCATGAGTTCTCCCAAGCGAGAGTTTTCTCCCTTTTCAATAAAGGCGCGCGCTTCTGAAACAATCGCAGCGATCTGGTCGAAGAGGGCTTCGTAATAAGCCGTATTCTGTTGCCAAGCAGCGCGCACATCGGCTACCGTGGCCGCAGTCGGGCTGGAAATGCCGCTATCGGCAATGACGAGTGTAAAAGGACACTGAATATGCAAGGGTTGGATGGGCTTGCCGCGCACAAAAAAGATTGCCCTTTGCAGGGCGATCACCGTGTTATCGATACCGGAAGGCGTGCCGTGGTAAATTTTTTCTACTTCATAGGCAATTTCTGAGACGGCCTCGGCGGATAAAGATTTGCCGAGGTAAGCAGCTACGGCGCGGCTGAGCGCGACCGAGACAGCCGCTCCCGACCCCAACCCTGAAGCCACAGGAATAGCAGATTGAATGGTGATCTGACAAGCGGGCAGATAAGAAGCCCCGACTCTCTCAGCAGTTAACTCAATCACCCGCCGCAGGGGGTGGTGCGGAGCAAGTTCTTCTAAATATGCATCCAATTGGATAGCAGGAGCGAGAAGGTGAACTTGCCCGCGCGGGGCACGCACATCGGCGCGGATAAACGCCCGAGCTTGGAGAGAGGTGACGGGAACGGCAATGGCCGGGTGGCCATACACGACGGCATGTTCCCCAAACAGAATGATTTTGGCCGGCGCGTGAGCGGTAAAGGCGGGCATGGCTCAATAAACGTAGAAAATCAGCACAACCGCTAGACCCCACAGCAGGATAGTCCACTGCAGCGGACGGTCGGAGAGCAGTACATCTTCTGGAGCGCCGCCACTCAGTTTGATTTGGATGAGATAGAGATAACGGAAGATACCGTAGATCACAAAGGGAATGGTCAACATCATGATGTGGTTGTCGGGCAGATTTGGCGCCGAGAAGGTGTACAGGCTGTAGGCGATGATGGTCGCCCCCGAGACAATGGTGATCAGTTGATCCAGCAGGGGGATGGTGTAACCGTCCAAGACTCGTCGGTGATTATAGGCATCCTCCGCCAGTAAAGCCAATTCAGCGCGGCGTTTGCCAAAGCCGATGTATAATGAACCTAGGGTGGTGACCACATATAGCCAGGGTGAAAAGCGCGCCACCTGAATCAAAACAACCCCAGCCACCACGCGCAGCACGAAGCCGGCTGCGATGGCGAAGACATCGATCAAAGGAATATGCTTCAACCACTTAGAGTACGCTAAGTTGAGGGCAAAGTAGCCTAATCCAACGAGGGCAAAAGATGGAGAGAGCCAGTAGGAAATGGGGAAGAGCAAAACTGGAATCAGGATTGCAGAACTTAAGGCAACCGACTGAGGTAATTTGCCGGCGGCGATTGGGCGGTGGCGCTTCTGGGGGTGCTTGCGATCCGCTTCGACATCCACGAGGTCGTTAATGAGATAGACCAACCCGGAGATGAGACAAAAAATGATAAATCCAAGCGTCGTGCGGATGATCTCAGGGATGTGGGCTGGGTTGAGTTGGCGATCGAAGACGAGGGCGGCGAATAGGACGCCGTTTTTGACCCACTGGCGCGGGCGCAAGGTGATCAGCAGATACTTTAGATGGCTCAGGCGCATGGTGGACTCCCAATCGAGTTTACCTTTGTATTTTAACCTATCCGAGGGAAGCAGAGAAAAGACAAAATCCTGCAAGGACGGCATCACCTCGATGACAGTGAGCGGTCTTGCCAGCGGCGTGAATGTATTCGCTGCGAGCGACAACCTTACCCATCCTTGCCCGCTCTCCCCGCCACACCGCTCTAAGCTGCCGAAATTGAAGACGGCGTCACCGCCCTTTCGGCATGTGTTGACCACGCTTGCTCAATCAAGAGAGGTCAAGTCTATTACTTGGGCGGCAGGCAATCAAAGCTCCACTTGGCGGCTGGGGGCGAAGTTGTACGGTTGGCAGCAAGGGGACACTCTGCCGAAGATGCAGCATCAACGGCAAATTGGGCAACAGCCGTGTGGTTCGCCGCCCTCATCCGATGCCAGTGTCGCGCTTCGGTCCCGCACCAGAACTCATTATTTGGTTTTTGGTACCTTTTGTATCTATGGCGCTGATCGATCTAACGGCGCGCTCGGCTGTAGAGGTAGAATGGCGGGTTGCCCCCCGCTGCTGTGGAGAATTATGAGATAATTGATAGAACAGACACTTCGCAGAACAATCAAGAGAGGTAGTCACTATGCCCGAGTTTCCTAAACTAAGTAATCGCGAATGGGATGTTCTGAAACTACTGCTCCAAGGTAAGAGCAATAAGTTAATTGCCTCCTCTCTCCATATTTCTGTCCGCACCGTTGAATTCCATCTAAAAAATATTTATGCCAAGTTTCAGGTAAGTTCAAGGGTGGAATTGATTTTGAAACTGGGGAGTCCCACAGGTGGGTTTGAAGCTGAAAAACTAGGGGATTCCACAGTTGAACAGAAGGGAGAACTCGCCGAAAATAGAGATAGGCTCAATTCACGGCTGAATTGGGCTACATCCTTTGGAGAGACCGTCTCTATAATTGGCAAGGAGCTAGAAATGAAGAACCATTTGTATATTCTTGTAGGAATAAGCATGGCGCTTTTCACAGGCTTTGGATGGGTTACTATATTACGCTACACTCATTGGCTGCGACCCGACGAGATTAGGGTTTGGATTACGCCGCTGATAGTGATATGGACAATCAGCGGTCTTGCCGTCGGGCTAGTTGGAAAACGGAAAGGTAAGGCATTGAGAAAAGTTATTCTCAGCACTTTGGTCGGCACGGGCTTAAGTCCATTTACGATCCTTCCGCTGATGAGAATTGTTGTTATGCCGATCGGTAAACTCGCTCAGTGGGTTGGCTTGATTGACCCCTCAACAATGTCAGTCGGTATCGCCTACAGATTGACAATGACTGCTATACTAGCATTGTTGCTTATGGTTGGGACAACTGTTGGGATCGGTTTGTTATTGACAACCATTCAACAACCAGCGCCAAAGATTGCAGAGTCGCAGTTCTCGGGGAATGGTTTGTAAAGAAAGATGAATTAAAAATAAGGCGGTGACAATATCGCAATTAGACAGAAAAAATGAGCAGCGCAAGTTGTAGCTCGAAAGCAGGCAGTGCTATTCTGCTAATCGGTCTATTGCTTCTTGCGGCGGTCAACTTAACCGTCCGTTGGGCAGTGGTTCCTAACGCAACTGCCCTCTCCGCTGCGTCTACCGCACAGGATGGCGCTGGTTTTCCCGCTAGCCCCTTTGACGAACTGGAACACTATCATAAAGGCGCATGATCCCCCTGCGCACCTGGCTGAATATGTGAATCCCGGTGTGCCTCAGTTCGGATGCGCCTTTTATGCCTTGGTGGGACTTGTCAGCGACACCAACTATGGCTGGGGCCCAGACGCAATCGGCGACCGCACCGACATCCCAATTCGTTCGAATGGTTCTCCAGCGGCAACACCGAACGCTACATGCAAGCCCTGTTCAGTGAGAACGGTCGGCATTCGTCTTACACGCGCACGCTCTCTGACCCAGGTGGTGAGAACTCGATCGTGATGTTCAAATCCTCCTTCCCCAACTCAGCGCTGGAAGGCAATCCCAATGACCCCCCAGGGACTTATCCTGCTGATCTTTTTGACGCGCCGCATCCTTGTAGGATGATACATCTGAAAGACCGACCCTCTAAGATTTTCCTGTCTGCACTGCTTCTATGGCTCAGCATGCTGGCTTGCACGTTGGGGCAGGCTCTGCTTCAGACCGCCTCACCGCCTGCGCCTGTTACCGCTGGCAAAGGGGCGGTCTTGTTTGCCGGCACCAAGAGCATGGGCGAGAAATACTGGTATGGCTATATTCATCCAGCCGGCCCTGATCGGGTTTGTGTGGATGCAGAGGTCGCCGACTTCATCACTTGTCGGGACGCCAACAGTGCTCCTTGCCCGCCGCAGGATTTCAGCGGCTGTTGCAACGAAAGCAGCGGTGGCTGGGCCAGCATGCACGGCTGGTGGTCCAACCGCTTCGACACTCAATTCATCTTCTATAAATCCTGCCGACCTCGCCCGCGTGGCTGCCGGGGAGATGGAAGCTTGACAACCGCAACCCTACGCCGTGCTGGACATGGATGATTACCTCGATCTCAATGCCCCCCAGTGGGATCGCATCGAGGTCGGCTGGGGTGACCAGTGCCGCTACCGCATCGGTGACGTGACCTTCGACGACGCTAACGGTTTGTTGTATGTTTTGGAGTTATATGCCGACGGCGCCAAACCAGTGGTTCATGTGTGGCGGCTGCGAGAGCACAAATCATTTATCTACTTGCCGCTAATCCACCGTTTACCTTAGAAATCGTTGAACTACTCATGACATCATTGTTCGAGGGGGTAGAGAAATACAAAATCCAAGCCGAACCGAACTTGCCTGCTCGGAAGCT
>CAKZNJ010000489.1 GCA_937129505.1 uncultured Anaerolineae bacterium
ATCGATGTCGCTCTGCGCTCAAACAAAAAAGGATTGGCTTTAAAGTTGATCCAAGAGTTTGTCTTGTTAGAACCCGATGAAGATTGGCAAAATGCCCTAAGTCGACTCGCATCGAACCATGCCGATCTCCAAATTTTCAGACATCTTAGCACATGTATCGGTGTCCAATCCCATCCAAAATATAATCCAGCGGAGACCTTACAACTGGTTTTACAAGCAGAGGATCCCCTTGAGGCTTTTCAACAATACTCTCATCGATTTGACCAAGACCTAATCACATATATTAGACACCAAGCAACGCAAGCTATAAATCCACAAGATCAAGAGTTCTCTTCCCTCTTGCTCGAGTTAGCCAGCACCATAGAACAATGGGCAAATCAAGATCAAAAAATAAATCTGGGGAGTTTGTGACAGTCTCTAAGAAGGCAATAAACATATAGAATACCACCATACTCGCATCGGAAGAAAACCATCCAGCGACCGTCCCACCGAATAACTCGTGATATCCATGACCTTTGTTATGGTTTCCTTTATTTCTTGGAGGAGGAAGAGCTATTTTCTAGTGAAAGCCGGCAACCCACTCTACCTTATTCGCCATACGCTTGCCAAACCCTGCCTGCTGGAGAATTCCTTTCCACTGCGCTTCGGTGTACACCATCACATCAACCGCTATTTCGGTCAAGTCCCATTGCGCTGAGCTCGTCTCAAAAGCCAAATCGGTTTCTGTAACGATTAAGACTACATCCAAATCACTCCCTACCCCCCAATCGCCACAGGCGTACGAGCCAAAATAGCCCACCTTGATCAGCCGCGGAAAGGGAATTATAAGCGTGACAACGCTAGAATCATCATCTGTTGAGCTGCTAAGTTCCCCAATCCCGCAGGTACAAAAAGTCGTAACCCACCGTGCGGTTGGTAAGCTTGGCAATTAGTGGCAGCACGCGCTTGAAATGGTTGCGGCGCACTCTTTCGACAACTTTTTGCACAAACTCAGGCGCAAAGCCTGCTTCGACACAATCTTGCGGGCTGTAACGTTGATCGACAAGCAGATATAGCAATCGATCCACTTGCTCGTACGTAAAGCCCAACTCGCCCTCGTCGGTTTGACCTTGCCAAAGGTCGGCTGTAGGAGCTTTGGTCAAAATAGGCTCAGGCACCCCCATTGCTAGGGCAAGCTGACGCACCTGAGTTTTATACAAATCACCGATTGGATTTAGGGCACAAGCCGAATCGCCATAAAGCGTGGTATATCCTAACAAAATCTCGGTTTTATTCCCTGTACCTACCACTAAACCCTTAAAGGCTTCAGATTGGTCGTATAAAACGATCATGCGCGCCCGCGCCATAATGTTGCCCCGGCGCACCGAGTTCATCTGCGGGTCGCGTTCGATGAGCGGATCGACCATCTCGGTGATCGGGATGGTCAAGGATTGCACCCCTAGGGTATCGATAACCATCTGAGCATGTTCAAGGGAGTCGGGTGAAGAAGAACGGTAGGGCATCCGCACTGCCAAGACATTTTCTGCCCCAAGCGCTTCGGCGGCTAAAAAACAGGACAACGCCGAATCCAAACCGCCCGAAAGGCCAACTACAGCGTGTTGAAGCCCCACACGATGGATCTCGGTGCGCAGAAAGCCACATAAAATTGTGCGCGCCAAGTCGGTATTAATGGTCAAGTCGATGTTTGCCATTTTTTTCACCTACCGATTTGCTTGTGATGCTCGCCTTAGGATACGATCCAACTCCCGTTGCACCAGAGCAGTCCGTTCATCTCTAAGCAGGGGCAAGCGTGCTCGTGTGCGATGCAGTTGATTCAAGTCAAGCTCACCAAAAGTTAACCCTTCTTCCAAGTAAGGAGCTTTGGCAAGAAGAACACCATCGGGATCAAACAGAGTCGATCCCCCCCAAAAATTCAAGCCGTCCTCATAGCCCACTCGATTAGCATGGGCAACAAAAGCAGTAAACAAGTTTGCATACGCTTGCACTAACTGTTCGACCCAGCGGGCCGACTCGAGTCTTGAAGCGGAACTGATTCCTCGGCCAGGTGAAGCAGACATAAACAAGAACAAATCAGCCCCATCCAGCCAGAGCAAATAGGGAGGTGAGGCATGCCAAAAATCCTCGCAGATCAACATGCCCACCCGCCCAAAGCGGGTGTCGAAAGCGGAAATCGAATCTCCCCAGGCGAAAAAGCGACCCTCGTCAAACAGCCCATAAGTTGGCAGGTAGAGCTTATGGTGGATGTGGACAACCTCTCCACGGGAAAGGTACGCAGCAGCAATAAAAAAGCGGTGACGGTTATCCTCCTCCACAAAGCCTACCGTCAAATCAATCTCTTGACTGGCTTCCAACAACTGGCCGAAGACAGGATCCTCCCTACGAGGGGAAAGCGCCACAGTGGAAACCAAATCTTGCAGGACATAGCCGGTTAGCGAAAGCTCGGGGAAGATAATTAAGTCCGCTCCTTGGGCTTTTGCCTGCTCGATAAACTGCAAATGTTTGCGGAGGTTGCGTTGAACATCGCCGAGATGTGTGTTGAGTTGCGCTAAAGCCATTTTGAATTTCATGGCTTTAATCATATCATTTTATCGGCATGGAGTAGATACTTTTTCTCTGTCAGGTAGGTTTATTGGAGAGTCTACTTTTTTGCCAAATATAGGGGAATCTTTGCATCGACTACGCCTGATGGGGTATGCTGCAAGAGGATGTGTCCTATCGAACGCAGTCTCTCTGCTTCATGTCGAACGAAGGCTGCCTGCGTTATGTCGAACGCATTTCCTCTGTGTCGTTTCGAACGCCCTCTCCCGTGTCATGTCGAACGAAGTGACGCTCGAATGACCTTTCGAACGCAGTGGGACATCTTAAGATTTCTGGGTCGCTGGCGCTCCTACTCATGACATCATTGTTCGAGGGGGTAGAGAAATACAAA
>CAKZNJ010000490.1 GCA_937129505.1 uncultured Anaerolineae bacterium
TCAGATTGTACCTGAGCGAACGAAAGCTGTCAAGAATATCTCTGAGCTAAAGGCGCCTTTTTCTATTCGGTCGTATAATAAAGTCGTGCTGCTCAAAGATACCTACCCATTTTATTACCCTGGAAATCAAATTGCCTGTTTAATTATCCATGGTTTTACTAGCTCCCCACGGGAGATGTCTCTCTTAGGTGAAGCCCTTGCTCAGTACGGATATACCGTTTTGGCAATCCGGCTTTTTGCTCATGGCACCCGGTATCAAGACATGCCACGTGCCCGATGGCAAGATTGGATTGCCAACATTGAGGATGGATGGCATATCCTAAATAGCACCAAACGACTGATCATACCCATCGGATTTTCTCTAGGTGGTTCACTAGCCTTGTATTTCGCCGCTCATTTTCCCGTCAAGGCCGTTATATCGATAGCAGCCCCGCATCACCTCCCTAATGACCCTCGCCTTCCCTTCCTCAAGTTTCTCAGCTTTTTTGTGCCTTACTTATATAGCTCAAAACCGCCGCTTTGGTTCGATGAAAGCAACCGCTCTCGGCATATCCGTTATCCCAATGACTCTACCCGAGCACTGGCAGAAATTCGCACTTTTTTATCTCATCTCCAACAAGTTTTACCCAACATAACAGCCCCAACACTCTTAATCTATTCAAAAAACGATCCCACAATAACTGCAAGTGAACATCACATGGAGAATATTCTTTCTGCTATCAATAGCTCAATCAAGGAAGCGCTGTTAGTTGAAAATAGCGGTCATATCCTCCCCCTCGATGCACAAAGAGAGCAAGTGTTTCAAGCTTGTCTCGATTTCATCCAAAGGGTAGCGGTCGATCAATGAATCGAGATTTTGTTTTTCTCATGCTGTCTCTTATTCTGTGGGGCATTGGAGAAGGTTCATTTTTCTCTTTTATCCCTCTATACCTCGAAAATTTGGGGGCAAAAGCAGTCCAAATCGGGGGTATCCTTGGCGGTTTTAGTTTCGCCGCTATGTTATGCCATTTACCCGCTGGCTACCTGGCGGATAAATTCGGAAGGCGAACCATAATCGTTTCTGCCTGGGCAATTGGATTCATCGCGACAGTCTTCATGTTTCTGTCCAAATCCTTGCCAATGTTTGTCATTTTTCTCTTCTTGTATGGCGCAACTGGCTTCGTCTTAGCCCCGATGAACAGTTATATCTCTCATGCCGCCCCCAAAGGTTCCCTAACCCGTATCCTTACTTTGGTATCTGCCTCATACAACTTTGGCTTTATGTTTGGCCCGTTGATTGGTGGTTTTTTAGGCGAGCACTTTGGATTAAGGTATCTCTTTTTCTTTGCGGCGGTCCTTTTCTTTATTTCCACAGCATTGATTTTTCCCATTCGACCTCAGCCAATTTCCCCAACCCTGCGAGGCATGGCTTTCTTGCGCTCGATCTTCAATTCCCGTTTTTCGATTTTTGTCGCCCTGATCGCATTTGAAATCTTCGCCACCTATCTTCCCCAACCACTCTCGCCCAATTACCTTCAAAACCAACAAATGCTGCCTCTCTCGTCGATTGGTCTTCTCTTTTTTATTAATGGTGGTGGGATTGTGGTTTTCAACTTACTGTTGGGGACATTTCATCCCTTCCTTGGCATTGTCATTGGTCAAGTTCTCGTTATTGCCTTTTCTGCGCTGCTCCTCAAGGCAACCTCGCTCCCTTTGCTTGCCATAGCCTTCTTTATCTTAGGGAGTTTTCGAGCTGCTCGAACAGTTAGTGTCGCTCAATTGCGTAACTATATAAAACCAGAGAATAT
>CAKZNJ010000491.1 GCA_937129505.1 uncultured Anaerolineae bacterium
CACTCTCTCGCCGGATAGCAACTATGCGGATATCCGTGTCGGGTATAACCGAACCAAACTATACATTTACCTCGCCATTTTTGATCGCCATTTGTGGTATGACGAGAATCCAGCACGTGATCGTCTCACCCAATGGGATGCAGTGACCCTCTTGCTTCACACAAATTCCAGCACTCAAATTTCTGCGGACAGTTATCGCTTTGTTGCTCAACTCTACGGCGACGAGGATGCAGCTTACCAAGCCGTCTACCGAGGGTCGAGCGCCGGTTGGCAAAATGCCGATCTCCGCTTCCGCGCCTTGCCAGGCTGGCGTGGCAACGCGCTGAACAACAACGAGGACTCTGATCGAGGATGGGCAATGGGGTTCACCATCCCCTTTAGCAGCCTGGGCTTAGCTTCTGCGCCAGCCGAGGGCACATCATGGCGAATGGCAATCCTGCTCCACGATCGCGACTCACGAGCCAGCCCTCCCTTTGCTGATCAATCCTGGCCAAGTGAAATCGATTCAGAAGATCCTACCACATGGGGATTTCTCAACTTTGGCATCCCCACCTATCGCTCTGCCCTCCAGCCGGTGGGCAAAGTCATGATTCGGCGCCCAACTCAGAAAAGTCCACTGGTGCCAGACGCAGATGTCGGGGGGGCAATCATAAATCAATGTCCTGGCGATGAGGATCACATCTGGAATCAATGGGCAAATCGCAACTATGGCGATGCACCTGACTTTAACATCCAAAACCAATCTGATATCGCCGATTGGCCCTGCTTTGCAAAGTACTATGTGACCTTTCCATTAGATAGCATCCCCACAGGAAAGACGATCGTCTCTGCCACTCTGACTCTCCATCAATTTGGTAACGCGGGGGGCTCTGAAGCAAGACCATCTTACATTCAAATCCTAACCACATTGGGAAGCTGGCAGGAAAAAACTATTACTTGGAACAATGCGCCGCAGGCATTCGAAAATTTTGGCGGGACTTGGGTTGATCGAATTGACATTTTCCCTGGCTGGCCTGGCGTGCCGCGCACATGGGATGTGTCCCTGCCCGTGGTGCGAGCCTACCAGCAGGGTCAGCCCTTGCGTCTCGTCCTTTACGAAGCCGATTCAGCTTATCACAGCGGTAAATACTTCGTCTCTTCGGATACAGGCGATTGGAACTCAGAGGGGAGGCCAACTTTGGAGGTCAAGTGGGCACATTAAGAGTCACTTTCCTATTGTCTACCACAGCTCTCTTTTTTTGCATTAGCTCAATATTTCCATACAGAGCAAACATGATCTCAGCCGAGTCTTCTGCGACAATAGATCAACCTGCTGAAACCCGTTCCAGCTCCACTGCTCTCCCAAGCGAAAGTTCCCTTTGGCTTCCTCTAGTCACAAAAGAAAGCTATCAAAACGCGAAATGGGAACTATGGAGAAATGGGACACAATTGCGAGGGGCCAACATATGGCAACGCATTCGGGTGCCGAGTCTCGACCAAGACTATTTGGGAAGCGATTACATTGGTCCTCCTTACACCCAAGACGACTTTGATGAATTAGCTCGGAGGGGAGCAAACTACGTCAATCTTTCGTTGCCCGGCCTTTTCACGATCACCCCTCCTTACCAAGTGGATGAAAACGCCGCCGCCCATCTGGATCGTATTTTAGACATGGTTGCCCAAGCTAACTTATTCGCCGTGATCTCCTTCCGCAGCGGTCCAGGTCGCAGCGATTTTACCTTCTATCGAGACGGAGCGGGCGTTTGGTACGACCCTGAATTGCTAATTGAGACAGTCTGGAGCGAACAAGCCGCACAGGACGCCTGGGCAGAGATGTGGCGGTACACTGCCCAACGCTATCGAAATCATCCTGTCGTGATTGGATATACCCTGATGGTTGAACCAAATGCCGACGAAGTAGCGCTAGACATTTATGATCCTGAAGAGTTCTATCGTCGATATGCCAACACCTTGTATGACTGGAACCGCTTCTATCCTCCCCTTGTTCAAGCGATACGACAGGTAGATAGAGAGACTCCGATTTTGGTCAGTGGCATGGGATGGGGATCGGTGTTATGGGTACCTTACCTAACTGTCGTTGAGGATCCTTATCTGGTGCTTGCAGTGCATCAATACGCTCCTTTTGTCTATACAAATCAACAGCCACATCAAAACTTTACCTATCCCGGCACTTTTGATCTAGATTGGGATAGTCAGCCCGATACGTTTAATTGGAACTGGATCGCCGATTATTTTCGGCGGCTAGAAGACAAACGCCAGCAACACCCTATTCCCCAAACCATCAACGAATTCGGCGTGGCACGCTGGGCACCCCAAGGCGACCAATTCCTCCTTGATCAAATTACATACTTTGAAGAACACCAGACGAATTATGCCATCTGGGTTTGGGATTCTAGCTGGGAAGCTTGGCAGACTTGGGGAAGTAAGGCTATGAACTTTTTATTTGGGCCAGACCCGAACAACTTCAGCGAAACCCCCAATGCCATCTCGGCTGTGATCATGAATGCGTGGTCGAGAAATACCCTTCGCCCTTCCAACTATCCCTAGATTCCACTCCGCTGAGCCATCTCCATGCCAGCCATCATCAATCCCACTTCAGAGCGCTGAGCCGCTCGGGCATCAACAATGCCCATAAGTCTACCTTCATAGATCACTGCGACTTGGTCGGATAGCGCCATGATCTCATCCAAATCTTCCGAGATCAACAAGATCGCCTTGCCATTTTGGCGTTGCTCTAATAGGCGACGATGCACATATTCCGTTGCCCCTACATCTAGGCCGCGGGTTGGCTGATTCGCTAATAGAAAGACCGGCTGGCGTGATATTTCCCGTGCTAGGACGACTTTTTGGATATTGCCCCCCGAAAGAGCTCGCGCAGGTGTATTGGAGTCGGGAGTCTTAATTTCATACTCTTGAATTAAATGTTTAGAAAAATGTTCAATTTGCTCCAAGTTTAAGAAGCCGTTTCGGGAGAGAGGGGGATGGTGATGATCTTTCAAAATTAAGTTTTCGGATACCGAAAAGGTGGGAATCGTACCAACAGCGAGGCGATCCTCAGGTATATACCCCAAACCCACTTTAATGATCTCAGCGGGCGAGCGATTGGTTACATCCACCCCATTAATATAAATTTTTCCTTCCTTAACCGGACGCAAACCGGCAATCGCTTCCGCCAATTCACGCTGGCCGTTTCCCGATACCCCAGCTAAGCCCATAATCTCGCCTGCTTTTACTTCTAAGGAAAAATCATTTACCGCTAAAAGGCGTTGATCGTTTAGGACCTTTAGCCTTTCGATCGAGAGCACCGTCTGATCGGCGGCTTTAGCCTGTCGCTCATACTCCGTTTGAATTTCTCGTCCTACCATTAGGCGGGCAAGTTCATGTTCGTCAGTCTCGGAGGTCAGCAATGTTTGCACCGACTTACCACCACGCAATACAGTAACCCGTTGGCTGATGTCCATGACCTCTTTGAGCTTATGACTAATAAAGATGATGCTATGCCCAATCTGCACCATCTCTTTTAAGACGCTAAAAAGCTCCTTCACCTCATCGGGCGTCAGAACAGCGGTTGGCTCGTCGAGAATAAGCAGCTCGGCTCCGCGATAGAGAACTTTTAAAATTTCGACTCGTTGCTGTTCCCCAACACTCAACTGCCAGACATACGCCGCCGGGTTTACCCTGAGCCCATACTTTTCAGAGAGTGTGAGAACTCGGTCTGTAGCTTCTCTGATATTTAGCAACGGTCCGCGGCCAGTAGGCAGCCCTAAGATGATGTTTTCGACAACAGTCAAAGTCGGCACCAGCATGAAATGCTGATGTACCATTCCAATACCCAAGCGCATGGCATCCTTGGGAGAATGGATGTGCACAGCATCACCATTGATCCGAATCTCGCCCTCGTCTGGACGATACAATCCATACAACACCTTCATTAAGGTTGACTTTCCTGCCCCATTT
>CAKZNJ010000492.1 GCA_937129505.1 uncultured Anaerolineae bacterium
AACGACGTGGTTTTACTTACCGCACATCGGATGGAATCTATTTCGATACCTCGAAATTAGAAAATTATGGATACTTAGCTCGCTTAGATGTGGAAGGACTTCAAGCAGGTGCGAGGGTAGAGATAGGGGAAAAACTATCTCCCACGGATTTTGCATTGTGGAAATTCAGCCCGAAAGACCAGAAGAGACAGATGGAATGGGATAGCCCCTGGGGAGTTGGTTTTCCGGGATGGCATATCGAATGTTCGGCAATGAGTGTCCGTTATTTGGGGGAATTTTTTGATATTCACTGTGGCGGTGAAGATCATATCAACGTACATCATACCAATGAGATTGCTCAAACAGAAGCTTGCTATGGAACGAGATTGGCAAATTTTTGGCTGCATGGCCATTTTTTGCAACTGGATGCCGAAAAAATGTCGAAGTCGGCTGGTGAATTTCTGAGACTGCAGTCCTTGATTGATCGCGGTTATGATCCCATCGCTTATCGTTTTTTCTGCATGAGCGCTCATTATCGGGCAAAACTAAATTTTAATTGGGAGAGTTTAGATGGCGCCGCCTACAGCCTAGAACGTTTGAGGAACATGGTGTATGAGTGGGGAAAAGCAGGTGAGCCAGATCCGAAATGGATAGAACGTTTTCGAAATGAAGTGAATGATGACTTAAATCTGCCTCGGGCGGTTGCTGTAACTTGGGAGTTGACCAAATCTGACCTACCTGCTGCAACCAAGAAGGCAACCATTTTGGTATATGATCAAGTTCTGGGATTGGGCTTAGCAGAGTGGAAACCAAAGGAGGAAATAATTCCACAAGAAGTTATGGAATTAGTAGAAAAACGGCAAGATGCTCGTCGGATGCGCAATTGGGCTGAAGCGGATGCCTTGCGCAGTCAGGTGAACGAGATGGGCTTTGAGATCGAAGATACCCCTCAAGGTCCTAAAGTTCGGCGACAGAAGGGATAAAAATCAATGAAACTGGCGATTAGTGGGAAAGGCGGTGTTGGAAAAACAACCCTTGCTGCTTTGTTGGCGCAAGCCTATGCGGATAAGGGTATTGATGTGCTTGCTGTAGATGCCGACCCCTCGCCTTGTTTGGCGGGGGCTCTTGGCTTTCCACCGGAGTTACGAGCAAAGTTACGTCCGATTAGTGAAATGGACGAATTGATAGAAGAGCGGACGGGGGCAAAACCCGGCACCATTGGGGGATTTTTTACCCTAAACCCGCGTGTGGATGATATTCCTGAGCGGTTTAGCGTGCTCCATCGGGGGGTTAGGTTGTTGGAAATGGGCTCCGTTGATATTGGCGGTTCGGGGTGTATTTGTCCCGAAAGCGCTATGCTCAAGACTCTCTTCACTCATCTCCTGTTCCGTAAAGATGAGATGTTGATCTTAGATATGTATGCTGGAGTCGAGCATTTAGGAAGGGCAACCGTTGACTTTGTCGATGCTATGTTGATTGTCGTGGAACCAACTCGGCGAAGTCTCGGTACAGCATCTCAGATTAAGAAACTAGCCAATGATATAGGATTAAATCGTTTATGGCTTGTTGGGAACAAAGTTCGTAATGATGATGAAGTGACATTCTTGATGGAAAATACTCCCGGTTTGCCTGTTTTAGGTGTCATGTACGCAGATTTGGCAGTCCAAGAAGCTGACCGATTGGGCGTTGCTGTTTATGATTACGTGCCACAGCTTCGACAGGTAGCCCATGAGATGAGAGATAAACTCTTCAAAATTGCACAAAAAAATTAACGGCTAGAATTATTGGTAAACAAGGAGCTTGAAGATGACAACGTTCATTGCATTGGCGGGAAAAGGAGGGGTAGGAAAAACAACGATTGCCGGTTTAATCATCAAATACTTAATTCAAAACCGATTAACACCGGTTTTAGCCATTGACGCTGACCCGAGCAGCAACTTGAATATTGTATTAGGAGTAGAGTTGGATTGGACAGTGGGGGATATCCGCGAAGATATGTTGGAGCAGGTAAAGGAGTCGCTTGCTACTGGTGGGGCAGCGATGGGATCCTTGCCGGGTGGGATCACAAAGCGCGATTATCTAGACTACCAAATCCGCTCAGCCATCGTGGAGGGAAGCGATTTTGACCTAATAGCCATGGGACGTTCTGAGGGTCCCGGTTGCTATTGCGCTGTCAATCATAACCTGAGGTCTGTTATTGATGCCATTAGCAAGAATTACCGATACGTGGTTATTGACAATGAGGCTGGGATGGAGCACCTAAGCAGGCGGACGACACGGGATGTGGATCACTTGATCATTGTCTCGGATCCCAGCATTCGAGGTTTGATTGCTGCTCAACGGATTGCTGGTTTTCGTCATGAGTTAGATATCCGTATCCATCATGCCTATCTTGTGCTTAATCGAGTGCAGGGAGAGATTCCTCCAGATTTGCAAGATTTTATCGCTAAGATGGATATTCCCCTCATCGGGGTTTTTAAACAAGACGATACTCTGGCAGAATATGATGCGATTGGTAAACCCCTTATTGAGCTCAGTGAAGATTCTCCATATTATAAGGAGCTAATCCGTATGATGGCAAATTTGGACAGCCACCAATAGTTTTAGATGATCTTACTGATTGGTGGCTGTCGTTAATTGCCAAAGCTATGCGTAATAGTGAAGGTTTTGTGCAGCAATAAAAGACAAGCCGTTTTCTGTTAGAGCGTGAGCAGTGCGGTTTGTGGCTTCGAATTTGTCGATAAAATTGATTAGGAGATGATCCCAATCTCCTGAAGTGATCACTTCGTTTTTGTCGCGAAAATAATCCAAAATATCGGAAGGATGACCGCGGGTCATTTCAATTTCAGGATCGCCCCCTTCATGTTTGGCACTGATATTTTTGACCTTGCGGGCTAGTTCGATTAGTTCATTACGGCGGTTATAGGGTTGGCGAACGATACTTTTCCATGTCTCGGTGATATGGTGTTCAAAACGCACCCAATCTTCTAGACCTAACGATTTCCGCACCTGCGCAGTTAGTTCGATGGTTTGATTATTTACTGAGTTACTCCAATTAAATCCTACTAGTGGGGTGCTTCCATCTGAACGGGAGAAGAGCTTAGCCCCGATCAGCGTCCACAGGGCGGCATAGGGATTGTCGTTGCCAACGAAGACAGAAATTTTGAACTCGATATCGATACCGATACGGTGCAAAAGGTAACCTAATAAGATAGTGCCTGAATTTAGATTTAATACTTGACGAATTCCGTAATGGGTGTAGTAATACAAAAATTCATCAACCCATTTCAGGGCATATTCATTTGGCTGTCCGACACCGCCAAAATAACCGGTGATTGTTTCCGGACCTCCGAGGTGGATGTTTGAGCCATCTGTGCCTTTTGTGTCTAATGACTCGACATAACTGGCTCCGATGATTTGCATGGCTGCAGCCATAGCGACTAAATCGCCATCCTCTTCTTGTTCTTTCATCTTGCGCACTCGAATAAACCGTCCTGGCATCAAAGATTGCTCTTCAATTGCCTTCTTCGCAATCGTGATTACCCATGGGAAATATTGAGTGGCGCTGATTTCTAGGGTGACGGCAAAATCATCCGCAAAGGACATTTGATCCGCTTTATCTCCTAAAACTTTGCATCGGTAATCTTTAATGCTGATAAATGCCCTTTGATCCCTCTTTTCTTCGAGCCATTTTAGATCTTCGAGATACTGGGGACATTTTTGCCGCACAAGGTCGAGAAGATTTGTCAAAGCCGCAGCCTCTTTTGCTTTTTGGTTTATTTCCTCTGGAGAACCATATTTATTTACTACCTCCAAAAATTGATTGATGATCTCAATCCTTGGATCCAGTAAAACAGCGTTGATTTCTTCTAGTTTGTTTGGTCCAATACTTAATTTTTGACGGATATCTTCTCTCATTCGCAGCTCCCTTTGAGTTGAAATCTTTTCTGTTTACGAAATGGATGGAAATCTACATTGCAAAAAAGGTGAGGGAAAAGCATGTTTCAGGTGGTTCTTGTTTTATACATAACCTCCTTTTCAAGAAAGTTTCTTTGCCTTCAATCGAAAAATAATCCTTAAATGTATTGTAACGTTATTTGGATGTTGTGCAATTAGATTTCCTTATGAGTAAACAAGCATACATAAGGAAAGAATCCTTGTCATGGAGTGCTCGATGATTGTACAAAAGGGAATGTGACGGATAGATGGGGGCTTTGAGTGCAAGAAAACCTACGAGGATAAGTTAGATTTGTTAATCCAAACTCCAATGAGAATGACAACGACGGTCAGTACACCTAAGCCTATGATGATATTGATCGTGTTTGAATTCGGAGGTGTGTAGACGATCGTTGGTGTAACGGTTGCCTGAATGTAAGGGAACATGGTGCACCTATTACGGTGAGGGTTTATTCTTTGACCAATATATGGGTGATAATATTGGAACCACTTCCACCAATATTCTGTGTCATACCAATTTTTGCATCCGCCACCTGATTTTCCCCGGCATCGCCACGGAGTTGCAAAACAGCTTCAACGATTTGATAAACTCCCGTGGCACCAACCGGATGGCCTCGGGCTTTCAAACCGCCCATTGTTGTGATCGGTAGTTTCCCATTTAGGGCGATTTTGCCCTCCAGTGCCAGACGAGGTCCTTGGCCACGTTCCGCAAATCCACAAGCTTCTAATGATAAGGCAGACATGATGGAGAAGGCATCATGTAGCTCAAAAAAGCTAATGTCCGCTGGTTTGACCTGAGCCTGAGCATAAGCTTTTTTGGAAGAAATCTCGGCTGCTTTAAGCCAGAGTGGATCATTGCGGTCATGAATAGCAATACTATCCGTTGCTGCGGCTGATGCGGCAATTTTGATGATCGGTTTGCCGTTTTTCCTGAGTGTCTCTTTGGGAACAACCACTACGGCTGCGGCTCCATCACCCGTTGGAGAAGCATCCAGCAAGTTGATAGGGTAGGCAATCATTTTCGCCTTTGCATAGTCTTGCTCTGTAATTCTTTCTCGGAGGCGAGCATAGGAGTTGGTAATGGCATTTTGGTGGGCATTGATTGAGAAGGCGGCGAAATCGGCATGTTGCCAGCCGTATTCATACATGTAGCGCTGCATAATTAGGGCATTCAGTGCCACAAAACTAACTCCATGAGCGGCCTCATAGTCTGCATCGGCAGCAGTAGCAAGTGCTGCGGTGATTTCATTGCCTTTTGCCTCGGTCATTTTCTCTACTCCAACGGCTACTGCCGAGTCGATGTACCCAGAAGCTACGGCAATTACCGCTTGGCGAACGGCTGCCGCCCCTGAGCTACAGGCAGCCTCGATCTTTACCGCCTCGGTATAGCGTAATCCTGCCCAATCGGCGACAAGGGTGCCGAGATTTTCTTGTTGGCTGATGAGACCTGAGAGCATGTTCCCGACATACAGCGCGTCGACATCCTCACGTTGTGCATCTTGCAGGGCTAAAATAACTGCTTCTGCTGCAAGTTCGCGGATAGATTTATCCCAATGTTCATCAACAGGGGTTTGACCGATCCCAATCACTGCTACTTCACGCATTTGTTCCCTCAAATCACAACGATGTTTTCTCCTATTTCCTCTAAATTGTACCTTTTTGAACTATCAATAGCTATCAAGTCGAGTATTTGAGAGGGGTAGACGTTGATAGCTTGGGAGGAAGCTTCGCTTGTTAAGCTGCTATTTAAGAGTTATTGGTTTACAAAGTAACTCTTACAAGCTTGGTCGAGCAATTCGGGGGTCATTGTCGGAGGAATACCTTCATAATCGCAAATTGCTTTTATGGTGCGTAATAAATCGCGCGGATGGACAGACTGCATCACGCGATTGGTTTGCAAATACCATTTATTGAGCAAATACAAAAATGCGTCTTTGTTGAAGGGTATGTTTTGATTCTTACATTCATGGACAAATATTTGAGCGAACATCTTTTCATCAGGAGATGATAATTCGACTTTAATCTGAATACGGCGCAGAAAAGCATCATCCATTAATTCATAAGGGTCTAAGTTTGTGCTGAAAACCAGAAGAAGCTTAAATGGCACAACAATCGTCTGACCGCTGATGAGGCGTAAAAAATCTACTTGATTTTCGAGGGGAACAATCCAACGGTTGAGCAAGTCTCCAGGTCTTACTTGTTGCCGGCCAAAGTCGTCAATCAGAAACATTCCCCCATTTGCCTTGAGTTGAAGGGGAGCTTCGTAGATTTTTGCGACCGGATCGTAGCGCAAGTCTAGGGCTTCCATTTTTAGCTCGCCGCCCACCATAACGGTAGGGCGATAGAATAATGCCCAGCGCCCATCCACCCTTCCAAATTCATGGGTTCTTTTTATTTCAGCTTTCACTTGGCGATGGATAAGGCGATCGTGTATCTGTATGATGTGTCCGCCGGCGGTAATGGCATAGGGTATCCAGATTGGTTCTGTGCCCGAGATTAGGACAGAGATTGCCTGAGCAACCGTTGTCTTACCATTGCCGGGAGGCCCGTAAAGGAAGAGCGATGTTCCTGAATTAATTGCCGGTCCGATCCGCCGATGGAAATCGTCAGGCAGGATCAAGCCTTTCAAAGCATCTTTTACCTGAGCAGCGTTAACCCGGCGACGTTGCTGGGTTTGCAGTTCGATGCCTTGGTTATAGGCGGGAATAGAAACTGGCACAGGGCCAATATATTGACTGCGCTCAAAAGCCCCTCGTGCCCGCTCTTCACCAGCCTCCGTTAGCGTATAGACATAGCCAAGGCGTCCCAAATCGCCAATAGCCTTGGCAACCTCGACGAGGTGTTCTTTTTGCATCCAAGCTAAGATCTCATCGATGATCCGATTAGAGATTTTGAGCACTTCAACAAAGCGTGCGAGGGCAACATTGCCCTCGTTAAATAAGAGGCGAAAGATAATGTCGAGGACAATACTTTGAGGGATTTTCAGATCCTCAATTTGATTTGGTTCGGCAAGAAGCTCTTTTAGGGAGAGTTGATTTTCACTCATCGGTTTGTTGGTTTAGAAAGTCGGTGGAGAGGATCAAAGATTTTTGACAAACACGCGGTGATTTTTATAAGGTTTGCCCCCCAGATTTTCAAGGTCACGGCGCATTTGCACAGCCGTTTCAGCTACTTGAGTTAAGTCAGCATGTTTAAAGTGGTAGTTGCGCACTGTTTTTTCCATCTCAGAATAAAGAAGGGCATTTCCTCCTCGGCCATGAAATTCGGGAAGTATGCCGGCGCCGTTGAGAGCGATCCATTCAGTGCGACGTAACTCCAGCAAGATGTCGATAATTGAAATCGGATTGATTTTTCCTTTCGCCCTCTGCATTGCGGCTGAGATATCGGGAAAACCGAACAGGAATCCTACCGCTTCGTCGTTATGAGTGATGACCTTAATTAACTTTGGGTCAGCGTACGGAATGATATTATCCAAAACAAATTGAATTTCCGGTTCGGTGAGAGGGTAATACTCCCAATTGTTGACGAAGGCGTTGTTGTAGGCTTTGCCGATTTTTTTTGCCCACTGGCGAAGTTGAGCACGGGTCTCAAAGGACAGTACCCGAAGCGTCCCGCGTTCCTGTACGCGTTGGGCGATGTGATGAACTCGCTCGGGTAAGCGGAACGTTTCAGCAGACAAGTAGCATGATACAAAGTCAACCTCTTTGGTAAACCCCAGGGCTTCTAAGAGGTCTTTGTAATACGGATGGTTATAATTCATCATCATCATCATTTGCCGGTGTTCAAATCCCTCGACTAAGATACCGTAACCATCCAAAGGCCCCATACCCTTCGGTCCAATAATTCGATTCAGATTGCGTACTTTTGCCCATTCGAAGGTACGGTGGAAGAGAGCTTGGGCAACTTCGAGTTCATTTATCGAATCAAAAAAATAAAATTGAGCATCTTTCTTCTGGTGGTATTCATTAAAGTGACGGTTTTCAAGCACTGCGATTCTTCCAACATCCTCACCGTCTTGACGAGCAAGGAAAAAATCTGCAGTAGAATGCTGATAAAAGGGATGCTTATTTTTGTTTAGGTATAACTTAGAATCATCTAGAAAAGGGGGAACCCATTGGGGGGTATTCTGATATAGGCGAAACGGGAAGGTTATGAACCGTTGCACATCTCTCGGGTTTGAAGGATTTACTTGGTCTATCTGAATCATCATTATTCCTTAGGATGCGGGGTTGAACACTTTTATTTTACCTTATCATAAGGAATGGCAAGCAACTTGGAAGCAGGTTAATTTACTCTTTGAAGATAAAGGAAAGGGGTAAATCCTTCCCGTGTGGAATGGATTCCTATGCAATTATTGCTGGAGCAGATCACTCATTTGGTCTAACACCTGTACTTCCTCCTGAGATAGACGCCAGCCCAATGCACCAGCATTCTCGTTAGCTTGTTTGGCATTTTTTGCCCCGGGAATCGGGATGGCGTCCTTGCAAATTACCCAATTGAGCGCTACCTGAGCGGGAGTTTTCCCGCCATGTGCTTCTCCAATTTCTTTTAGCTTTTCATGCAGAGGGGGTAACTTGCGCAGAAAATTCTTTGAGTAAAGAAAACGACGTGCCCCGGTGGGAGGATTATTCTCGGAATATTTCCCTGTTAATAATCCTTGACCAATCGGGCTATAAGCGATAATGCGGATATTGCGTTCTTTACAGATTTGAACAACACCGTTCTTCTCGATTTTACGGTTAATCAGACTATAAGGAACTTGGTTTGAGGCAAGCGGAATATTTCGTTTTGAGAGCGTATCATGGGCGCGTTGAAGTTGGTCGGCGTTATAGTTTGATACCCCTACGGCTTGTACTAAGCCTTCCTCATAAGCATCGGCAAGACAATTGACCCATTTTTCGATTGGCAGCGGAGGAAATGGCCAATGAATTTGGTAGAGATGAACTTGTTTGATATTCAAACGTTTGAAACTATTTAACAGTGCTTTACGAAAATCCACCGCTCGCCACCGCCACGGATAGGGGAAAAATTTTGTTGCAATTACAATTTGACACCCATATTCTTGCACAAGAGAGGCGACAATTTTTTCGGAAAGGCCATTGCCATAAACTTCAGCAGTGTCTAAAAAGTTTATCCCTTGCGAAATGGTTGTGACAAAGGCTTCGCGGATATCACTGATGTTGTAATCGGTTCCATAACCCCAAAAGCGCCGGTCACCCCATGCCCATGTTCCTATGCCCAGCGAAGAGATTTGTTCTGAGATTGTACCAAGTTGCGTAAAGTCGTTCATTGAAATCTCCCTTATAAAAAATGTACGTGTGATTGATGCCTATTTCAAGGTTCAGTTGCCTAGGGGATAAGGCTTTTCAAAGCGCTTTCGACAGTTGGATGTTGATATTCAAAGCCTAAGGATAGCAGCTTTTTAGGAATTTGTTTTTGAGAAGCGAGTAATAAGTCGGCTTTCTCTCCAAATAAAATGCGAAATGCAATTTCAGGAGTGGGGAAGAAGGATGGCCGGCCCATATGCTTTCCGATTGCTTGGCTGAGTTGACGGCTGGTAATTGGTTGGGGAGAACAAAGGTTAAAAACCCCGTGCGCATCTGGCTGTTCGATTAGGAAGATTATTGCTCGTACTAAATCGTTTATATGTATCCAAGAAACCCATTGTTTGCCTGATCCAAGAGGGCCGCCTAAGAAAAAACGGAATGGGAGCAAGATAAATGGTAGCGAGCCACCTTCCAAGGACATTACAACCCCGGCTATGCGGATGATCACCCGACGAATCCCCAATTGGTCTATCTCCGCCGTCGCATTTTCCCATTCAATACATAGCTTGGCTAGGAAATCTTCTCCAGGAGGTGCACTCTCATCCATATCGCGATCGGGATGACTGCCGTAATATCCAACTGCAGAAGCTTGTATGAACACTTGGGGTTTTGTAGAAGAACCTTTGATCGCCTCTACCAGCGCTTTGCTAGAGGCAAGACGACTTTGGCGAAGCATTTGTTTGCGAGCTGGTGTCCATCGTCTTGTTGCAACCTCGAGAATGTTCTTTCCGCCGATATTTTCGCCCGCCAAGTTGATGACTGCTTGGCATTCTTGAATAGTTGAGACCCATTCGCCTACGTTTTCACCATCCCAATAGAGGTAATCTGGATTTCTGTTTAAGTTTACAAATTCCTTTGTTCTTTCACTGGCACGACGAGAGAGAATGATCACTTGATGACCCTTCTGCACTAGTTCTCTGGATAGAGCAGAACCGATGAAACCACTACCGCCCGCAATAAGAATGTTCATAATGACCTCCATACAGTTTGAGTGATTGAATTTTAATAAATGCGACAGAATATGTCAAGTTATTATATATAAATTGTCAAAGATTCATAACGAATATGTAAGCTATTCCTAACAGATCTGTAGAGATGATTTATCTGGGATGCATGTTAAACTCATTGGAAAGTAGAGCTAATAGTTCTTGTGAAGGCATAAAGAATGCGGTGGAGAAATCCAATCGTACGATATATTCTAATGGGGGTGGCTATTGGCATTGTCGCCTCAATTCTGTCTACAATGATCCTCATCTTTGAGGAAGGTTGGGATTTATCTTTGTCTAGTTTTATCCAAGCTCAACGAACGCAAAAAATTCTTTGGTTTATAGATTTGCTTCCCTTTGCATTGGGAGGTTTGTTTGCACTACTGGGAAGCGTTAGTTACCGTCTCGAAAAATCTGCACAAGAACTTGAAAGGTCAATTGAAGAGCGGACGAGAGACTTAAACGAGATCAACCGGCAATTGGAGCTGGAAAATAAAGAAAGGTTACGGGCGGAGGAAGTCATATCTCGGGCGAAAAAGGAATGGGAAGTGACGTTTGATGCCGTCAGGGATATGATTTTGTTGGTTGACCAGAGCGGAAAAATTGTCCGGTGTAATCGGGCTTTAATTCAGAAATACAACAAGACCTTTCAAGAAGTGATCGGAAGCAATGTCAATTCTCTATTCTATGGAGATGTTGGAGTCAACGAGGGTGCATTTGATTATATTGAGGATTTTTGTCAATTTCCGACCATAGAGGGGTGGTATGAGGTCTCTGACTATCCCATTGAACTAGCTTCTGCTGGAAATGGATGGGTATACATCGTTAGAGATATTACCGATCGGCGCAATGCCGAAATCGAGCTTCTTAGCCAGAAACAATACTTTGAGGCAGTCGTCTATAACAGTCCCGTGGCAATTGTAATTTTAGATCGAGAAGGGAAAATCCTTTCCTGCAACCCGGCTTTTGAGACATTGTTTGAATACGGACAAAAAGAGGTGATTGGGGAAGCGTTGGATTCCCTGATCGCGCCCTCGGGACGAGAGAGTGAGGCACGAGAGTTGACCCAGATCGCCTTAGATCTCTCGGTGCATACGATTGATAAGAGGCAAAAGCGGGATGGGACTTTAATTGATGTGGAAATCCTAGGGGTGCCAATTATCGTTAGGGGAGAGAGAATTGGAATTCTAGGGATGTACCATGATGTTACGGAGCTGTTACAGGCAAAGAATAAAGCAGAAGAAGCTGATCGAGCAAAAAGCGAGTTTTTAGCGAATATGTCGCACGAAATTCGCACGCCGATGAACGGTATTATGGGGATGCTGGAGCTGTTGTTGGACACGCCCTTATCGGCCGAACAACAAGACTATGTTAAAACGGCGCTTGAGTCTGCTGAGTCTTTATTAGCTCTCTTGAATGATATTTTGGATTTTTCAAAGATCGAAGCCCGTAAGCTCGAAATTGAAAAAATCGATTTTGATTTGAGGGCTATTGTCGAGTCGGTCTCTCGGACGATGGCACAGAGGGCGGCTGAGAAGACCCTGGAAACTATCTGCATCATCCCCAGCGATATCCCCAATGATTTGGTTGGAGATCCAACGCGTCTCAGACAAATCTTGATTAACCTCATTGGAAATGCAATCAAGTTCACTGAGGTTGGTGAAATTGTTGTAAGGGTTGAAAAAACATTCGAAACTGAAGATGGGGTGAGATTAAAGTTTTATGTGAAAGATACTGGTATCGGAATACCCTATGAGCGTCAGGAGGCTATCTTTAGCCGCTTCACTCAAGTAGACGGTTCAACAACCCGAAAATATGGGGGAACAGGTCTTGGGTTGACAATATGCAAACAATTGGTCGAAATGATGGGCGGGGAAATCGGCGTTCAGAGTGAACCAGGAGTTGGAAGCGAGTTTTGGTTCTGGCTTGAATTCCAAAAGCAGCACCGCAGAGAAAAATGGATTAAGGCAGCAAGCGAAGAGTTGCGGAATACCTATATCCTAGTGGTTGATGATAACCTGACCAATCGAACCTATCTTGCGCGCACCTTAGAGGGATTTGGTTGTAATGTCCACACTGTAAGTAACGGTCAGGAATGTATTGATGAATTACAGCGGGCAGTCAAAGCCAATAGACCTTACCAGATAGCCTTAATCGATATGCAGATGCCCTTACTCGATGGGGAGTCCACGATTCGAGCTA
>CAKZNJ010000493.1 GCA_937129505.1 uncultured Anaerolineae bacterium
AGGCAAAGTACGGCATCCAGTGGAGAAAGAACTGAGCTGCGTTAATTCTCATCGGATAAACGTTGAAAATGACAATAAAGACTGGGGTTATCAGCAGAATTAACTTTTGAAACGATTCGAAATAAGCCAGATAACTTGATAGGTAAGAAAGCCTTTGCCGAACGGTTAAGTTTGGTATCCATAACGGACAATCTTTGCTACGGTAGAGCTGCATCGTGCCTTGCGCCCAGCGTAAACGTTGAAGCTGAAAGGCTTGGATGGTTTGAGGAGCAATTCCGTAAGCAAGAACTTCGTTTAGAAATAGAGAATCCCAACCTCGGCTGTGCATGCGCACAGAGGTGTGAATATCCTCTGTCACAGTCTCGGTGGCTACACCGCCTACATCTTCCAATGCTTTGCGCCGCACAATCGAGGGGCTGCCGCACCAGAAAGCGCTGTTGGAATGGTTTTTTCCCGGTTGAATGACGCGATAGAACAAGGATTGCTCATGCCAATTGGAGGCATTTGGAGCATGTTGGATCGAATCCAAATTGTAGAATTCCTGCGGGAGCTGAATGAATGCTAGCTTCTGATTCTGTTCGAAGTACCCCAAAGTGCGCTCGAGGAAATCCGGCCGAGGGATCATATCGGCATCCAAGATAACAATAAACTCGCCATCGGTCTGTCTCAAAGCGTGATTGATATTGCCAGCCTTGGCATGTTCATTGTTGGGGCGAGTGATATACCCACAACCAAACCGTTCCGCCAAGCGGCGGACTTCCTCGCGACGCCCATCGTCAAGCACATAGGTGCGGTGGGGATAGTTCATGCGCCGGCAGCCTGTGAGGGTAGCTTCTAGGATTTCGGTGGACTCGTTGTAAGTGGGAACAAAAACATCCACAGACATGCCCGGTGAAGGTGGTTTGTATGGATATTTGGGCGAAACATCTTTGGTCATCCATGAAAACAAGATATAACTCAGCACACCAAACGCTTCTGCCGCCCACAACAGCCAGGAAAAAAACGGAGCTTGAGGGTTGAAGGTGTAATTTGCCCGCCACCATAAATAGTAGAGAAAGTAAACAATCGAAACAATCGTGATGAATCTCAATACGGGTGGATTAATAGGTTTATAAGATCTACTTTTCATAAGGATCTCTTTAAGACAGGGTTGATTTCGTTACCGAATAATCGGGCATAATCATCTTAGCAAAATTACTTTATTCTTCAAAGGCATAACACCTCACAATCTTGTAAGATTGAACCTACAATTTTGTTAGTCTCCGAAACAAGCCATTGCGCCTCGGCTTCTTCATCAACCAGACGCAGAAGAGTCATTGCAAATATTTTTCGATGTGGGAAGGAAAAGAACACCAACTCAAAACAATATCTGTGCAATATCTTGACAATTATTATATTTGATGTATAATTAGAATACCTTTATTTGATTGGTATAGAACGAGGAGAAAAATGAAAACCCAACTTATGCAACCCTCCCAACTGCTCACTTTTTCCCAGCCGTTCATCTTGGTCGAAGGAGAAATCAAACCCGCCGAAAGCATCCAACAAGCGGTACACCAAATCTTATTAGAAATCGGTGAAGACCCAAGCCGAGATGGATTACTGAGTACTCCCGATCGTGTGGCGCGCATGTACAAAGAATTGACCAGTGGCTACCAAACCGACCCTGATCAACTAATTAACGGCGCCCTCTTTGACGTCGAGTACGCTGAGATGGTTCTGGTGCGCGATATAGAATTTTATTCTCTTTGTGAACATCATCTTTTACCGTTTTTTGGAAAAGCTCAAGTTGCTTATATCCCTGACAAAAAGGTGATCGGATTAAGCAAAATTCCCCGAATTGTCGAGATGTTTGCCCGCCGCTTGCAAGTGCAGGAACGCATGACCACCCAAATTGCCGATCTATTGGAAGAAAAATTACATCCTCAGGGAATTGCCGTTGTCGTTGAAGGGGCGCACATGTGTGCAATGATGCGTGGTGTCAAAAAATCTGAAGCGATGATGACCACTAGCACAATGCGCGGTTTGTTCAAAACCGATCAAGAGTTGCGCCGCGAGTTTTACGCCCAACTTAGCCGACCACGGTATGACGAGTAACGCAATCTGAAATAGATATGCAGACTTTCAATGTCCTGATTACCGGCGCAGGTCGCCGCATTGGCAGGGAACTTGCCCTCGCTGCAGCACAGGCTGGAGCAAACGTAGCCATCCACTATCACACCTCTGCCCAAGACGCTGAAAAAACTGCTCAAGAAATCCGTTCGTTGGGCAGAAGAGCGATAACGTTGTGCGCAGATCTTGCCGATGTCAATCATCTAAGCCGTCTGATCGAAGAAGCCCATCAAAAACTAGGCGACCTGACCGCCTTGGTCAATAATGCCTCGATCTTTGAGCCGTTAGACTGGGACTCAACGACTCTCGCAGACTGGGAAAGGCACATGCGGATCAATCTAACGGCTCCATTTATTCTTAGCCAAGCCTTTGCCCGCCATCTACCTATCGGTGCAACAGGGCGAATCATCAACATCCTCGATTGGCGAGCTTTGCGTCCCGGAGCTGACCACCTTCCCTATACCATCAGCAAAGCTGCCCTGGCCGCCCTGACGCGCTCCCTCGCCCAAGCCTTTGCGCCGCACGTTGTGGTAAACGGACTCGCTCTCGGAGCAATCTTGCCTCCCCTTGACCAAAATGTGGGCAAGAACTCGCCCCATTTCTTGGCAAATGTCCCCGCTGGTCGGTGGGCGAACATGGAAGAAGTCACGGCTGCCTTTGTCTTTTTGCTCTATGGACCTCCCTATATTACCGGTGAGATCATCCATTTGGATGGCGGCCGACATCTAGTCTAAACTTATTCAATAGGAGAGAGGATGGATAAAATCTTTATCAAAGACTTGGTGGCACGCGGGATTATCGGCATCAATGACTGGGAACGCGAGAATCCGCAAGAAATCTTGATTAACATCACCATCTATTGTGATACCCGAGCCGCAGCACAGGCAGATTCGATCGAGCAAAGCGTAAATTACCGTACCATAGCCAAAAGAGCTTTGGCACACGCCGAGACTGCAGCTCGTTTCACAGTTGAAGCGTTAGCAGACGATCTCGCTCGTCTCTGCCTAGAAGACGCGAACGTGCAACAGGTGACGGTTCGAGTTGAAAAACCAGGCGCAGTACGCTTCGCTCGCTCCGTAGGCGTAGAAATCGACCGCAATCGTTCCGATTATGCGAGGCAAGGATGAGCCATATCGTTTATATTTCCATCGGATCAAATATTCTGCCTCATCTCCATCTGCCCAAAGCAATCGAAATGCTGGGGCAGCAATTATCGCTGCTAGAAGTCTCCTCTGTGTATGAGACGCCACCTGTCGGCACAGGGGGGAGAAATTTTCTCAATGCAGTGGTCGTAGGCAAGACCAATTTACAATTCACTCAACTAAAGGAGGAAATCCTCCGACCAATAGAAAACGCATTAGGGCGGCAGCGCTCGGAGGATAAATTTGCCCCGCGCACAATTGATTTAGACATTATCGCTTGGGATGGGAAAATTGTTGATCAAGACGCGTTTCGATATGCCCATCTTGCAGTTCCGCTGGCAGAAGTGATTCGCCACTATCCCTTAGATAGGTCTAGCCGTCGCATCCGATCCCTAGCAAGGCATTTTCTAAAAAACACCCCCTTACATTCGGTCGCCTACACCGCCCTCTCTTAGGACTCCTGCCCGTTTTGTTGGGGGTTGTGATCTCGATCCAAAAGCTGTGGAGGATCTGAAGGCTGAGTGGGATCACTGAGAGAGGTCTCTGTTTGGAAAGCTTCGTCTAATTCATCCAATTGGTGCATTAGGACGGGCGAGATTGAATGGGCGGGGAAACGCTTTTTAACCTCTTCAATCTTGCGGCGCAACGCTTCAGCCCGCTCATATCGAGCTACGCGGTTTGGATCGTCGATTACCACTGCAAAACCTCTAAAGCCTGGCCGGCACAAGCTGTCGTACAAACCGCGCACCCAAGACACATTTCCGAATTCAGCTCTGGGGTTTCATGGGGTGCAATTTGACTAAGGACCTTCCTTTTACACAGCAGCGCTGCCTGACACACCCCATCTTGACAAAACTGGGGGTCGCATTTCTGATAATTTAGCACTACCATTCGCTTGGGCATTCAATCTCTCCTGCAGGAGAAGTATAACCATGAGTTGAGTGATGTAGTTGTTATTAGTTTGGATGTTTCTATCAACGAAAAGGTTACAATGGTAAATCCAATACAATTACTTCATTCTATGGTGTATGTCTTTCATCAATTCTTCTACCACCAAGGCACCAAGACACGGAGGCATTCTTTCTTTTCCTTCGTGTCTCCGTGCCTTTGTGTTTTATATTATTTCTTACCCCCACTGTTGCGATGGCTGAGATGGAAACTTGGATTGAGGAGCTCTCTCGTTCAAGAAAAGTTGAACCAAAAACTTGACAGACCCTTACAACTCGGTTACAATATCATCATCAGATGATCTGAAGTATTATGTCTCTAAAAATCGACCACACAAAAATTTCTGATAATGTCGCCCGCTGGCTTCTGGATGCAATTGAGCGAGGTGAGTATAAAGCAGGAGATAAACTCCCTTCTGTCGAACAACTCGCTGACCAACTGGGTGTTGGGCGAAGCTCCGTGCGGGAAGCCTGGCGGCACTTACAAGCCTTGGGAGTGATTCGCATTAT
>CAKZNJ010000494.1 GCA_937129505.1 uncultured Anaerolineae bacterium
TATCGTTATCCTCATGATCATCCTGATCACTTTTTACCCCAACAATATTTACCGACTCCCCTGCTAGGCTCGATTTTCTACCGACCTTCTAACCAAGGATATGAAGCGATCGTCCAAGAGCGGTTACAGCGCTGGCGAAAAGCCCAACAGGAAGCCTTGGGTATCGCCTACGAGAGGGAGATTCCTGAACTTGGGCAGGACGACATTCAGGAAATCAAACGAAAGCACAAAGCTTCTGGCATGGTAGACTGAGGCGGGTGATATGCCTTTGATTTTGCTGCTGCGACACGCTGAAAATGAATATACGCGCAAGGGCCGTCTGGCGGGCAGGCTGCCCGATGTCCATCTTAATCAACGGGGCAAAGAACAAGCCGACCTACTTGCCCAAATCCTCAAAGATGTCCCGCTAAAAGCAATTTATAGCAGCCCCTTGACCCGAGCGATTGAGACTGCGCAGCCTTTGGCGAAAGCTCATCAATTGGAAATCATCGTTCACGAAGGGTTAATAGAACTGGATTACGGAGAATGGCAGGGAAAGTCCTTGAAGGGATTACGCCGTTTGAAAGTTTGGAAAACGGTGCAGTATGTGCCATCCCTGATGCATTTTCCCCAAGGCGAAACGATTGTCGAAGCCCAGTTTCGGATCACTCAAGCGATCCGTCAGATTGCCAGTCAGCATGAGCAAGGGGATTGGATCGCGTGTGTATCTCACGCCGATCCAATCAAGCTAACCATTGCTCATTATCTTGGCATGCCTTTGGATACGTACCAACGGATCAATATTAGTTTGGCTTCGATTACCCTTTTGTCTCTTGACCATCAAGCAGCTCGGCTATTGGCGATAAATTATTCTCCAGCGATGTTTGATGGTTTGGGGAAGAAATAGGCTTAGCTCAGATATCGATCCCAAAAACCTGGCGGATAATCAACCCTAAAACAAACGAGAAGGTAGCGACTCCTAAGCTGATTACAGCCATTTCGAGAAAGCGCTTCGAGAAGGAGAAATCTTTGGCAATCGAAATGTAATAATTGAAAACAGCTATAATCAGGATCGCAGTGACAAGAGCAATTGCTAAAGCAAGGAGATAGTTGGAAAAGAGTAAATAGGGCAATACCAGCAAAATCACCGTGAGAATGTAAGCGAAGCCTGTATAAAGAGCTGACTTAAGGGGGTCTTGCTCGCCAGCCTCGGCTTTTGAGGATAGGTATTCAGAAGCCGCCATCGAAAAAGAGGCTGAGATGCCGGTAATTAACGCCGCAAGGGCGATGATCTGAGTTTTTTGAAATGCGAAGGTGAAGCCCGCCAGCGCACCGGTCAATTCAACGAGCGCATCGTTCAGCCCTAATACCACCGAACCGGCATATTTCAGACTCTCTTCGTTGATCATATTAAGGAGCTGATTCTCATGTACTTCTTCTTCCTGTAACACTTTTTCAATTTCCGGAATATGAGCGAGAAATTGGCGATAATCCCGCTGGGCTTTCTCTTCGCTTTTCTCCATCAACTTGACCCCGAAGGTTAAGCCAAAGAGCTTGGCAATCCAATAATAAAAATGGACTTTTGTCCAATTGGGGGAGACATCTACTTGGGTATAACGTTTCCAAATATTGTAATGCGCCATTTCCTGATTGGCGATTTTTTGGAGAACCTGCTGATTCTCTGCGTCTTTGGTCATGTTGGCAAGACGCAGGTAGGTGTGATAGCTGTCAATTTCGTCCTGCTGAAGCACTTGTAATTCATTAACAAATTTGGTGTTGATATTTACTGTACTCATATCCAAATACCAGACTATTCTATAGATTTACAAAGGATATTATATCAACGATGAGAGTAACTTTGTTCAATGAGGTGCTCCGTAGGGATTGTTGCTAAAGCCCTTCAATCTGGTATACTAAACTTGAATGTCCTATCCAAGTTTAGGACTTTACAGGAGAGGTTCATGCCAGCAAATGAAATTGATTTACGTCCGGTAACCCATATCACAACGGATGCAATCGGCAAGCCCGGGCAGCGGGTGTTTTACATTCAGGGTACGCAAGGGGAAAAACGGGTCACTTTAATTGTTGAAAAAATTCAGCTTCAGAGTTTAGCAATTGGTTTTGAACAATTTCTAGAGGAAATATATCGTAAGTTTCCTCACCTCCCTCAAACTCCTGCTGATTATGACGAAAATCGAATGCATATTCAACCGCCGGTGGATCCGCTGTTTCGTGTCGGTGAATTGGGATTGGGATATGATGCAGAAAACGACCTCATTGTTCTGGTGGCACGCGAGCTCGTTGCGGATGAGGCTGAAAACGTTGAGCCGGCAGTCGTCCGGTTTTGGTGTACACGCGCTCAGATGCGAGCCATGTGTCAATGGGGCATCGAGGTTGCTTCGCGTGGGCGGCCAATTTGTCCTCAATGTGGTCAGCCAATGAATCCAGAGGGACATTTTTGCCCAAAGAAAAATGGTCATCAACATTAACTCATGTCTTCCCTCGACCACGATCGTTTATTGAATGTGCTTCAAACAGGTGAACTAAGTCTAGAAGGGGAATTTCTCTGGGGATCGAATTCAACATTTTACGTTACTGTTGCTGAAGAGAGCCAGCTTTGGAAGGCAGTATATAAGCCTCAGCGAGGGGAAAGACCTTTGTGGGATTTCCCCCCTCGCACCTTGGCGAAGCGTGAGGTAGCAGCTTACTTAGTCAGTCAAGCCTTAGGGTGGGAGTTGGTGCCACCAACTGTGTTTCGCAAAGACGCGCCATTTGGTGCAGGTTCAATTCAGCTTTATATCGAACACGATCCCGAATATCACTTCTTCTCTTTTTCGATGCAAGACCGCCAACGCTTACGCCCGGTTGTGCTCTTTGACCTTGTGGTGAATAATGCCGACCGCAAGGGCAGTCACGTTTTGGTAGACGAAAAAGGACATATCTGGTGTATTGACCATGGCATTTGCTTTCATGAGCATGACAAATTGCGTACCGTCTTATGGGATTTTGCGGGTGAGCCCATTCCGTCAGAGTTGCTCAAAGACCTCCTGCGGGTGGGGAAAGAACTTCGAGATGAAGCGAAATGGGTGGCTGAGTTAAGGGATTATCTCACGGTGGCTGAGATAAGTGCTTTGGGTCGCAGGCTAAAGGCTCTGATTCAAAAACCGTCGTTTCCTAATCCACCAGAAGATCGCCGTCCTTATCCGTGGCCCCCCATTTGATTGCGGAGGTATGATCGGGATGAGAATAATAAATGTCGCCCTTGTCGGCTTTGGCAATGTCGGTCAATCTTTGGCAAGGTTATTCATCCGTAAACGGGACGATTTGCGTCAAAACTATGGCCTTGAAGTGAAGGTTACTGGAATCGCTACAGGCAGACATGGTTATGCTGTTGATCCATTTGGTATTGACTCTACCCAAGCAGAAAAAATCATCCATAACGGGCATTCTATTGCTGTTCTATCCAAAATGACTTGTCAATCGATCGAGGATTTTTTGAGCATCTGTCAGGCTGAAGTGCTCTTTGAGAGCATTCCTGTAAATTATGAAGATGGGCAACCCGCCTTAGACATCCTTAGAAAAGCCTTGTCCCTAGGTATGCATAGCATTACGGCTAATAAAGGTCCAGTTGTTCATGGCTATTTTGAGCTTAGTGATCTCGCCAAACGAAACGGGCGCAGCTTTTTGTTCGAGTCAACGGTAATGGACGGAACGCCGATTTTTTCGCTGTTTCGTCATTGTCTACCGGCGGTTGAGCTACATGGCATTACAGGTATCCTAAATTCAACGACGAATTTTATCCTGACCCGTATGGAAGGCGGCGATAGCTTCGACGAAGCCTTGCAAGCTGCCCAAAAGATCGGTATTACCGAGACGGATCCAAAAGGGGATATTGACGGTTGGGATGCGGCGATTAAATTGGCTTTACTGGTAACGGTCTTGATGGGAATCCCGTTCAAGCCACAGCAAGTTGACCGCATCGGGATACGTTCCATTGGGGAGGAAGATATCCACGAGGCGCGCAAGCAGGGGGGCCTGGGGTTCCACCTCGCCGCCGAGGCGCTGGGCTCGTCGGCGACGTGGGCCGAGTGCTCGGTGTACGACCTCGACCCCGAGCCCGGCCACGGCGCCAACGCCATCGACGCCTTCCTGGCCCGTGGCACCGGGTACTGCGAGCAGTTCGCCGGCACGTTCGCGGTGCTGGCCCGCGCCCTAGAACGGGTCGGGTGCGCGGCGGTGATGCCCCTGGCCAGCCCCATCGGGACGGGACGCGGCCTGCGCACGGGGGACCTCTTGCACACGGTGCTGGACGGTGCGGGCGTGCCCACCGTGGTGGACGCGGGCTTGGGCGTTCCCAGCGACGCGGCCCAGGCGCTGGAGGCTGGGGCTGACGCCGTGCTGGTCAATACAGCGGTTGCCGAGGCCCGTGACCCGGTGGCGATGGCCCGTGCCTTTGCCCTGGGCGTGCGGGCGGGTCGCCTGGGGTACCTGGCGGGCCGCATGGCGCAGCGTGCCTGTGCCCATCCCAGCAGTCCGCCGCAGGGGGTGCCGCGTCTGCCTGACCCGGAGCAGCCCGCATGACCGTGCTGGTGGTGGGGGGTGGGCTGATTGGCTCGCTGGTGGGCTGGACCCTGCAAGAAGCGGGCTATCCCACCGTGGTCCTGGATGCGGGGCAGCCGGGTGCGGCGTGGCGGGCGGGAGCTGGGTTGCTGACGCCGGTGGGCGAGCGGCTGCGG
>CAKZNJ010000495.1 GCA_937129505.1 uncultured Anaerolineae bacterium
CTCGCCGGGGTGATGCGCTCGGACGGTTCGGGTGCAGATTTACTAACTCTACCCGCCGGGGGCAGTAAAATCCCTACTAGCCTCGCTACCGTACAAAACGGTCAGCATTACATCCAGATGAATGGACGGGAGGTCTTTCGCTTTGCTACGCGAGTGATGACCCAATCTACCCTAGAGGTAGTGCAAAAGGCGAATTTATCCATTCAGGACATTCAATACATCATTCCCCATCAAGCCAATCAACGCATCATCGAAACCGCCGCAAAAAATCTCAATCTACCCATCGAAAAGATCATCTCGAACATTCACCGATACGGAAACACCTCTACGGCATCCATTCCAATCGCCACCTGCGAAGCCATTCAAGAAGGCAAACTCAAAGCGGGAGATCGAGTCGTTTTTGTCGGCTTTGGTGCCGGATTGACCTGGGGTGCTGTCCTAGCCCAATGGAGCGGTCCGTTACCGACAAAGAAGCGCGTTTACCCCCGCCGGTATCGCTGGTTTGCTCGCTTGCGGTCACGACTTCTGCGTCTCTGGCGGCGTCTGGAAGGCTTCTTATGGGGTAAAAACGCGACCTGAGTTAATTTACTGCTTATTCTAATCGTTAGAGAGACGTTAGAATTCACTCTGAAGCACTCCAATTTATTCCATTCCCGTTCGGAGATTGGTATAATCAGACTGGAACAGTTTTTTGGATTGTAATTGGAGGTTTCTGTGAACCCGTCTCGAAATCGATCTTCTCTGGTATATCTCCTCTTGTTTGTGGCGATAATCGTCTTGGTGGTATACCAGTTCCAACAAAGCCCAACAACTCAGGACGTAATTCCCATTAACAAGGTAGCCAATGACATCCAAAGCGGTCAGGTGGAGCGCATTGTCGAAGATAACAATCGCCTGCGTGTAATTTATTCAGATGGGACGGAACGGTACTCTCACAAAGAATCCGAAACAACCTTGGTGGAACAACTAAAAGCCTTTGGGGTGAGCACCGAACAACTAGCCGCCTCTAACATAAAAATCGAGGTTAAGCCCCCTTCACCCTGGGTTGGTTTAGCGACCATCCTCGGCTACGTCCTGCCGTTTCTGTTCTTGGCTGGTGTATTCTGGTTCGTCTTTCGCCAAGCGCAGGGTAGCAATAATGCAGCTATGTCATTTGGCAAATCTCGCGCCCGTATGTTCACCGGTGACCAGCCCAAAGTCACTTTTCAAGATGTCGCTGGTGTCGAAGAGGCAAAAGAAGAACTGCAAGAAGTTGTCGAATTCCTCCGTGAGCCAGAAAAGTTCATCTCGTTAGGCGCCCGCATCCCGAAGGGGGTCTTGCTGGTTGGTCCTCCCGGTACAGGGAAAACCTTGCTTGCCAAAGCAGTCAGCGGCGAAGCTGGGGTACCGTTCTTCTCTATCTCTGGTTCGGAATTTGTCGAGATGTTCGTTGGGGTAGGAGCCAGCCGAGTGCGCGATCTCTTCGACCAAGCCAAACGACACTCTCCCTGTATTGTCTTCGTTGACGAGATCGATGCGGTAGGTCGTCAACGTGGCGCCGGTTTGGGCGGCAGCCACGACGAACGTGAACAAACCCTCAACCAGATGTTGGTCGAAATGGACGGCTTCGACACCGATACCAACATCATCATTGTTGCCGCCACCAACCGTCCGGATATTCTCGATCCAGCTTTACTGCGACCAGGCCGCTTTGACCGGCGGGTTATCCTTGATCGCCCCGACATGCGAGGCCGCGAAGCAATCCTGAAAGTTCACACGCGCGGTAAGCCTCTTGCGCCAGAGGTCGATTTATCGGTAATTGCTCGCTCCACGCCAGGCTTTGTCGGCGCAGACCTTGAGAACTTGGTGAATGAAGCAGCCATCCTAGCCGCCCGGCGCAACAAGAAAATGATCGGGCAAGCAGAGTTAGAAGAAGCAATTGAGCGAGTTATTGCCGGTCCAGAACGCAAGAGCCGCTTGATCAGCGCTGAGGAAAAACGCATCGTCGCCTACCACGAAGCTGGCCATGCAGTAGTAATGAATGCGCTGCCCGAAGCCGACCCTGTCCATAAAGTCTCGATCATTGCCCGGGGAATGGCCGGCGGCTATACGATGGCTTTACCGGAAGAAGACCGCACCTTGATGCCGCGGAAGAAGATGATCGCTGACATGGTGGGTTTATTGGGCGGACGAGCTGCGGAAGAATTGGTCTTCGATGACATTACTTCTGGTGCAGCCAATGACTTAGAGCGGGTTACCCGCCTGGCGCGCTCTATGGTTACCCGTTTGGGCATGAGCGAAGAATTGGGGCCACTCGTGTACGGACAAAAAGAAGAACTCATCTTCCTCGGCCGCGAGATCGCCGAGCAACGCGATTACTCCGAGGCAGTGGCGCAAAAGATTGATGAGGAAGTGCGAAAACTGGTTAACCAAGCCTATGAACGTGCCAAAGCCATCCTGATCGAATATCGCGAGAAACTAGATGCTGTTGCCCAACGTCTATTGGAGGTAGAAACCATCTCGCGCGAAGAATTCGAAGCCATCTTCCCGCCCCCCTTCAGCAAAAACGGGGGCACCCCCGTGCCAGTAGCCCAGAACCACGCCCCTATCGGTCAGATGGCTTAGAGAATCCTTAGACACTTGTCGCTGCGCGTATTTATTTCTAATACGCGCAGTTTTTCGTTAATTTTTTTTCTGTCAGAAATGGTTGAGCAGGAGTAAAGCAATGGTGTAAAAACCTGATTGATTGGAAGGTATAATTGCAACAACCATGCTACCCTTCTCCCAACGCGTTTGTCTAATCACCGGTTCCGGGCGCGGGATTGGGCGAGCAATCGCGCTCGAATTTGCCCGCCTAGGCGCAGATGTCATCGTCAATTACTTCCGCAACCCCAAGCCAGCGCAAGAAACTGTACGCCAAATTGAAGCTTTGGGACGTAAAGCCTTGCTGGTCAAAGCCAATGTTGGTGAATTGGATGAGATCGAGAAACTCTTCCAAGCTGTCGAGAACGAGTTCGGCAAATTGGATTATTTCATCAATAATGCTGCTTCAGGGTACAACCGTCCTGCCTTGCAACAGCGACCGAAAGGTTGGGAGTGGACATTGAATATCAATGCTCGCGCTTTCCTATTCTGCGCGCAAAAAGCCGTCCCTCTCATACAAAGGGCAGGCGGAGGCGCGATGGTCGTTATTTCCAGCCCAGGTTCTCAGCGGGTTCTGCCCGATTATGTGGTGGTTGGAGCCAGCAAAGCTGCCTTAGAAGCCTTGGTTCGTTATCTGGCTGTTGAATTAGCCCCCCTGAATATCGTCGTGAACGGCGTCTCACCAGGGGTTGTCGAGACCGAAGCCCTTCAGCACTTTACCGCTATTTGGCAGGATAAAAGCTTGATCGAAAAAGCACAGGCGCAAACACCCGCCGGTCGTCTGGTAACGCCGCAGGATGTTGCAAATTTGGTGGTTTTCCTCTGCTCTCCCCAAGCGAGCATGATTCGCGGGCAGATCATCGCCATTGATGGCGGGGCTAGCCTACCCGCCAGATGATCGATAAACACCAAGACCCCAAGACACCAAAATTTCATGAGCCTCTCCGTGTCTCAGTGTCCTAGTGTTTCTTTTCTTTCTTACCATCAAGCCACCAAGACATAAAGGCATTAAATTCTTATCTTCATGTCTTCGTGTCTCCGTGTCTTGGTGTTGCATCATTTTTCCTCACCACCAAGGCACCAAGATATTTAGGGTAAGATGTTAGACGGTGTTTTGTTGTCCTACCTCAAAACGCTACATCACAATTCTTTTGATCCCGGATTTGATGATCGGAACATTGA
>CAKZNJ010000496.1 GCA_937129505.1 uncultured Anaerolineae bacterium
GGGCGGTCATCGGCCTGAGGCAGGTCCCTTGAGCATCAACCCACAAGCGGCCGTTTCGGTCCGATCCGTCGCAAGCCCTCCAGCCGGGAAACTGCAACCCCGAGGTAAGAGGGACGGCGTCACGGCAGTCAAAGTCAGTAGCAACCGGCGTCTCGCCGGCATCTTCGCCATCGCCGACGGGATGGGAGGCCACTTGCACGGTGAAATTGCAAGCAAGGTAGCGGTAAATAGCATGGCAGCGACTCTGGTCGAACGTATATTTCTGCCCCAACTAAATCCTCCCCAACCGCAGCAACAAAATTCCTTCCTAAATACGCTAAAGGAAGCAATGCTCATCGCCCACCAAGAGGTCTTACAGAAAGCAAGCGGAGGCGGAACGACACTCACCTGCTGCCTCATTTTTGCCCAGACTCTCTCCATTGCTCATATCGGCGACAGCCGCGCTTATTTCATCCCCGATGAGGGAGAAATAAAACTCTTTACCCGGGATCATTCACTGGTCAAACGTTTGGTCGAACTAGGCCAATTATCCGAAAAAGACGCCTACAATCACCCTCAACGTAATGTTCTCTATCGCGCCTTAGGTCAAACAGATCCGATCGACGCCGATGTTTTTTCGCTTCCTCTCCCTTCAAGTGGATCTCTGTTGCTATGTTCTGATGGGTTATGGGGATTTGTGTCCGAAAATCAAATCGTAAGAACAATCCGCCAGGTACCCCATCCGCAGGAGGCTTGCTACCGCCTCGTCCAACTCGCCAACGAGGCGGGTGGGCAAGATAATATTTCGGTAATTCTGGTAAAATTTTTACCAACGTCTTCTTCTAAGTGAGGTAAGGAAAAGATGTCTTATACGCTTATCGTCCATATCTCAAACGCCGAACCGATCGTTGGCGAGGTTGATGAACTTCCCAAACCTACTGATAACCTTATTGTCATTCATGAACCCCGCCAACGAGATGGGAAAGAGGTTCCTTATATCGATCGTGAATCGATGATTGCTATTTTCCCGATCCATCGCATTAGTTTTATCGAAGTCGTCACGCCTCGCGAAGAAGAAGAAATCATTGGATTTGTGCGCGAATAAGGAAAGTAAAAAAAAATGGATGAGGTTCGCCTAACCAACCGCCATATACTAGTCGTGGATGACGAAGAAAGAATGGTGCGCTTTGTCCGCCTAAACCTTGAACATGATGGTTTCAAGGTCAGCGAAGCATATCGCGGCATGCAAGCCATTGACAAAGTGCGCACCTTACTTCCAGACTTGGTCATCCTCGACGTCATGTTACCCGACTTAGATGGCTTCGAAGTATTACGCATCATTCGCGAAACCAGTTCTGTGCCGGTCATTATGCTAACGGCGAAAGGGGAAGAAGATGACCGCGTACGGGGCTTAGAGCTGGGAGCTGATGATTACATCACCAAACCCTTTAGCCCGCGCGAGCTTGTCAGCCGTGTGCGCGCCGTCCTACGCCGGGTCGAAATGGCTACACCTGGTACCCATGGGATCATTGAGGTTGACGATCGCCTGAAGCTCGATTTCGGGAGACGGGAAATATGGGTCGATGGACAACTGGTTCAGCTCCGCCCGACTGAGTATCGTTTGCTCTACCATCTGGTTCAAAATGCCGGTTGGGTTGTAACGCACGATCAACTGCTCACCAAAGTGTGGGGCTATGAATACCGCGACGAACCTCATTATGTTCGCCTGTATATCAACTATCTGCGGAAGAAAATCGAAAAAGACCCTGCAAATCCTCAATATATATTGACAGAAAGAGGTGTTGGTTATCGTTTTGTTGATTTTCGCCGTCAACAAGTAGCAACTCCGAAGACAGAATAATGCAAGGAGGTTGGAACAAATGGCTAAGCAGCGTATTTTATTGGTAGATGATCATGAAGTCGTTCGTTTAGGATTGAAATCCCTATTGGATCGCCATCCCAACTTTGAAGTGGTCGCCGAAGCCAGTACCGCTCGCGAAGCAATTGAACGGGTTGCTACCCATGCGCCCGATGTAGTTGTAATGGATATCCGCTTGCCCGGCGGCTCTGGAATCGAAGCCTGCGAAGAAATTGCCGAAAAATACCCCAATACGAAAGTGATCATGCTTACCTCTTACGCAGAAGATGAAATGCTCTTTTCGGCTATTCGCGCTGGCGCTTCGGGTTATGTTCTAAAACAGATCGGCGGTGAGGATCTCGTGCGCGCGATTGAAGCTGTCGGAAGAGGGGAAGCTCTTTTAGACCCCGCTGTCACCCAACGAATATTCCAGGAAGTACGCAAAGCCGCAAAGGAGGAAGAAGCTTCTGCCTTTTCTGCTCTTACCCAGCAAGAACGACATGTCTTGTTGCTTGTCTCGGAAGGAAAAACCAACCGAGAGATCGCGAAAGCGCTTTTCCTCGGCGAAGGAACGGTGAGGAATTATGTCTCTAGCATTCTCTCCAAGTTAGGAGTCAGCAATCGCGCTGAGGCAGCCGCCTACGCAGTGGAACATAACTTGCGCGACTATTTGTAAAGGGTTCGAATGCTTTTGTAGTTTATCGAAATCCTCGGGCTTGCCCGCTAGGACTAGGCATTGCTCCTTAGCGGGCGAGGGCTAGTTGCCGCCCTCAACGACTTTCAAAAAATTTGCTGCTGCCCAGCCATACACGTTTATATCATACGGCGCAACTAAATACCACCATCGATATCCAGAGGCATCTTGCGGTCCATCCTCCACCCGAAATATCTCCCCTTCGTAAGCCAAAAAAAGGATTTTACCGTCCAATCCGGGCGAGGCTCGCAGACGTAAACCATCTCCCTGAGTACCATAGATTTGTACCGAATCGCCAATCTGAATCTCCTCTCCTGAGAAGTTTGCACTAGGGGACTCGGGAAATCCGTCGACCGCACTGGGGGTAAATGTCGGCTGGGGGGAGGGGGTTAGAGTAGGTGCGGGTATAACCTGAACAATAGCAGTCGGGTAAGGATTTATAGTTGCCAATTGTCCGCTTCTGATCGCAAATATCGCCACCCCTGCCAAGCAACAGGCAAAAAGAATCGCTCCCAAGAAGCCTAGATAAGGCTTTAATCTCAGCATTTGTCACCATCCAAAGCCAGAAAAATCGAGCATGGTACAATAATTGCTAGGAGATTGTATCAGAAATGGCCGAAGAAGTGCTTCTCAGCGAGCGCTATCAACTGCTAGAACGTCTAGGTACGGGCGGCATGGCTGTGGTTTACCGCGCTCATGATCGGCGCTTAGATCGATATGTTGCGATAAAGATCTTGCGCGAGAACTATTCCCCAGATCCTGCCTTCCAAGAACGCTTTCGCCAAGAAGCGCGCGCCGCTGCCAATCTTTCTCATCCAAATATTGTAACCGTCCACGATTTTGGCTACGATAAAGGACGGCTATACATTGTGATGGAGTATGTACCAGGCACTGACCTGAAAAGTTATCTAAAGCGCAAGGGACACTTCTCCGTTCGAGATACGTTATCCTTAATGATTCAAGCCTGCGCAGGAG
>CAKZNJ010000497.1 GCA_937129505.1 uncultured Anaerolineae bacterium
GGTGATCTTTACCAGTATCGACTCACCCGATGCGGCGATCGCTCAACTGCAGGCTGGGCAGCTTGATATCTTTGCGGAAATCATCTCTAATCCAGCGAACTTCAACACGGTAAAAGACGATGCAAATTTGCGTTATTACAACGCGTTTGGTACCTACGTAGAGTTAACCTTTAACCCGGTGTTGAATTTTGCAGATGGGCGGCTGAATCCCTTTGGCGATCCCGAAATTCGCGAGGCAATCAATATGCTGGTTGACCGCAATTATATCGTTCAAGAGATTTATGGCGGTCTAGCTGTTCCCAAATTTTTGCCCATGAACTCAGCATTCCCCGACTATGCCCGCTATGTAGATGTCGCCCGCGCCTTGGAAAATAAATATGCCCTTAACGCTGATAAGGCGAAAGAGTTGATAAAAGCTCGCATGGAGGCGTTAGGCGCGACCCTTGGAGCAGATGGAAAATGGCAATTTGGAGGACAACCCATAACGCTTATCTTTATCATCCGCATCGAGGATGAACGGAAAGCCATTGGGGATTATGTCTCAACGGTTCTGGAAGATGCCGGTTTTGTGGTTGATCGTCAATACAAGAGCCGGGCTGAAGCTTCACCTATCTGGTTGCGAGGTGACCCCAATAACGGTGAATGGCATGTGTATACCGGTGGTTGGATCACCACAGAAGTCGAGCGCGATAGCGGCTCGAACTTTGCCTATTTCTACACTAAATTGGGTGGCGTCACGCCGCTGTGGCAGGCTTATACTCCAACGGAAGAATACTACGCTGTTGCTGAGAAGCTTTGGAACAACGACTTCAAAACACTTGAAGAGCGGGATGAATTGTTCCGCCAGGCGATGGAATTGTGCATGAAGGACTCGGTGCGCGTCTGGTTAGCTGATCAGATTTCGTTCAGCCCAGCGCGAGCGAATATCGAGGTGGCTTCTGATTTAGCTGGCGGTGTCTCTGGAGCGCGACTCTGGCCACACACGTTGCGAATTGCTGGACAAGAAGGCGGCGAAGTGCGCATTGCAGTAAACGGCATCCCCATTGATCCTTGGAACCCAGTGGCTGGTTCTAACTGGATATCGGATGCAATGGCTTATCGTGCCACAAGCGACTACGGTGTAATCCCTGATCCTTATACTGGCTTGCCACTCCCGCAACGTATTGAAAAAGCTGAACTAGTTGTTCAGGAGGGGTTGCCGGTAAGCAAGAGCTTGGATTGGGTGGACTTGAAATTTGAATCCCAGATTGTGGTTCCAGATGATGCGTGGGTTGATTGGGATGCTGCAAATAATAAGTTTATTACTGCCGCTGAATTGAAGGTTATGATTGAAGATGCCAAAGCGAAAAAAGCGGAATATGATGCCCAATACGAAGAAAATCAACCTAAACTTGAGTCGAAAGCCAAAGAGTTAGCAGAGGCAATTGATTATACTGCTCTTACGGCGGATGTTGTAAAGCAATTTATTACGGACTTAGCAACTTTCCTAAAGGAATTGACTGGGCAAGAGACAGATACCGAAGCCTTGCTCTCGTCCGAGGAAACGGTTGCTGCGATTGATGAACTTGTCGCAACTTTGACAGCGACAGAAGAGCCGATTTTGTCTCCAGAGCAGAAAGTTGAAAAAGTTACGAGTTTAGCTTTGTCTTATATACAAATTGCGCCATTTGATGCACAGCTCGATGCTTTGGCGTCTAGAGATGTCAGTACTGCCCTAATTAAATCTACGGTTGTCTATGAGAAAGATCTGTTTACAAAGGTCAAATGGCATGACGGTTCTCCCTTAACCCTGGGTGACTTCATCATGTTTATGATTTTGACCTTTGATCCCGGCAAGCCGGAAAGCCCCATTTACGATGAAGCAGCGGCTTCCAACCTTGAGTCATTCCTGTCGCACTTCAAGGGAGTCAAAATTGTCTCAACCGATCCCTTAACCATTGAGACATACGATGATCTATACTTCCTAGATGCCGAGAGGACGGTGGCTACATGGTTCCCGGCGTACACTTATGGAACGGGAGCCTGGCACAATCTCGCTTTAGGTGTCCAAGCAGAGGCTGACAAGAAGTTGGCTTTCTCCGCCGACAAGGCAGATGCTGAGCAGATTGAATGGACATCCTACATCGCCGGTCCTAGCCTTGAAATCCTAAAGGAATACCTCGATCAGAATGCCGACAGCGGTTATATCCCCTACGAGGCAACCTTGGGGCAATATGTGACCAGCGATGAAGCCAAAGCCCGCTATGCTAATCTACAACAATGGTATGCAGATCATGGTCACTTCTGGATCGGCAACGGGCCCCTTTATCTAGACCAAGTATTTGCTACTGAAAAGTCGCTAACCTTGAAGCGCTTTGAGGACTTTCCCGATTACGCAGATAAATGGGCTGGTTTTGGCGAGCCCAAACTGCCTGAACTCTTTGTCGATGGCCCAGGGCAAGTCCAAATTGGCCAAGAAGCTACCTTTGATGTGCTTATCACATTCAAAGAGGAGCCCTATCCTTCCGATGAGTTAGCGACAGTTAAATACTTACTCTTCGATGCCAACAATGAATTGGTCGCTCAAGGCGATGCCGTTGCTGTTGGCGATGGCCAGTATCAAGTAGTTCTTGGCACGGATGTAACTTCAGCGCTGGCGGCAGGGGCAAACAAGCTGGAGGTTGTTGTAGTCTCTAAGTTGGTGAGTATCCCTGTTTTCCAAAGCCTTGAGTTCGTCTCTGCCCCGTAGTAACCTCTAAGTTAAACTACCGATAGAGGAGAGTAATCTCTCCTCTATCGGTTGCTCTTTATTTTTCTGGAGAGTTGGTATGGCGGAAACAGCCAGACAACAATTGTTTGGAACGAAAGTCGTTGAAAAGAAAAGTAGGGCGGAAAGTTCTCTTGCACGGGTCTTGCGTTATGTTTTTCTTCGTCTTGTTACCCTTTTCATTACTGTCGTCATTGGGGTTTATCTGACAATTCTAATCGCCAATATGGGGGGATATGTCGATCAAATTAAGCGAGGTGAAATACGCGAGGCTGTTCAGATGCGCGTGTTGGCAGACCCAGTGTTGCGGAATTTGCCTGCGGATGCGCGGGCAAAGCGGATGGAAGATCTCATCCGCTTAGAAGAAAGACGCCTTGGGCTAGACCAGCCCTTTCTCTTGCGTAGCTTTCGTTTTCTGGAAAGCGCACTGACGCTAAATTTGGGCAGATCCTTACAAATGAATAGTGATAGCGGTTCACGACAGGTCCGATTGATCATCCTCGAACGTTTACCGGCAACCCTCTTATTATTCGGCACGGCCGATTTGACGCTTTTCTTTATTAGTTTATTCCTTGGGCTCTCTCTCTCGCGTCGATATGGGAGCTTTTGGGATAAGCTCAGTGTGGCATTATCACCCCTTTCATCAGCGCCTGGCTGGTTTTATGGGATTTTTCTAATTGTTTTGTTTGCTGGTGTGCTGCGCCTGCTTCCCTTTGGTGGCATGGTGGATATTCCACCCCCGAACAATGTGGTGGACTATGCTCTCAGTGTTTTGAAACACCTGATCTTACCCGTTACAGCGATCACGATTAGCTCAATTTTCCTCAGCGTCTATAGCAATCGTACTTTTTTCTTGATTTATTCCAGTGAAGATTACGTCGACATGGCAAAAGCCAAGGGGTTGAACGATCGAGATATCGAAAGAAAATATGTCTTGCGGCCTACCTTGCCGACAATTATCACCAGTTTTGCTTTGCTTCTGATCAGTTTATGGACGGGAGCACCGATTTTTGAAACAGTGTTTAATTGGCCGGGGTTAGGGCGTACAATCTATCAGGCAGTGGGGTTATTTGACACCCCAGTGATTGTGGCTTCAACTGTTCTCTTTGCGTATTTGCTGGCAATCACTGTGTTTCTATTGGATTTTATTTATGCTATTGTAGACCCACGCGTCAAAATTGGTGGACAAGGTGGTGGCTCATGAGTTCGATCTGGCAGGCATTGCGAGATTTAAAACAATACCCTTCTGCAGTGGTCAGCTTAGTGATTATCTTCTTCCTGTTAGTGGGTTCGATTTGGGTAGTCATCGCTATCCCCTACGATGAGGCTGTGCGCCTTTGGCGGGGAGGCGAAGAAGTCTGGTATCGTTTGCCAAAAATTGTTCCGCCAAGCTGGACCAACTATTTCCGCGAGAAAAAATTGCCAGATACCATTATTGTTAGTACACTTGATGACCCTGAAATGAAGGCTTATGAGCCTTCGGGTGAGGGACGGCGTATCAAGATCGTCTTTCCAATTGAATTCAACTACGATGATTATCCCCAAGAACTCTCGATGTATTTTTATCACACGAATGCCGAAAAAGGTCCTTTTGTCTCGATGCTTTGGATTACACCTGATGAGCGAGAAATTCGCGTGGCAGATTTTGGTTTGCAGAGTTCGAAGGTTAATTTTCGCTTTTCACAAGATTCTAAGCTGCGCCAACGTTTGAAGGGTTTAGATGCCGAGATCGGATTGTTTTCGGTTCCGAAGACAGACCCTCCTGAAATTCTAAAGGGAAGTTATCAACTTAAAATCGAAATCGTGACCTTTGATGCAGATGCTGATGTCGATGTGGAATTTATCCAGTATGGCAAGGTTTATGGTTTGTTCGGCACGGATCATCGTCGTAGAGACTTAAAGGTGGGATTGTTGTGGGGCTTACCTGTTGCGATGGCATTTGGTCTTATTGCTTCCTTGGGGACTTCGTTGCTGGCAATGATCATCGCAGCGATTGGGGCATGGTACCGTGGCTGGGTAGATGAATTAATTCAACGCATTACAGAGATCAACTTGGTGTTGCCGTTTTTGCCAATTCTGATTATGGTTGGAACGTTTTATTCACGAAGTATCTTTGTTATTTTAGGCGTGACGATCTTACTGAGTATTTTTGGCGGTGCCATCAAAAATTACCGCGCGATTTTCTTACAGGTTCGGGAGATGCCTTACATTGAAGCTGCTAGAGCTTACAATGCCAAT
>CAKZNJ010000498.1 GCA_937129505.1 uncultured Anaerolineae bacterium
ACCTTGTTCGTTTCTTCTTTTCTCCTTCCATAACGTCCTCCTTTTCATGAAAACAAAAAGCCATGGGTTTGCCCATGGCTTAAACAGGGTGAAGAAACAAAACAGCCACGGGCGGGAGTGCACCGTGGCTGTCAATCGCGATCGACTATTCGCTAACCGTCAACAGGCGCACTCCGAGAAGGCAAATATCCGCTGAAACCAGCGACATTGCTCTTCCCACAGACAGTTGCTCCTAAATCGATCATCAAAGACAATTTCCTTTCCTTAGAGAATTATTAATGCTGGATTAATATTACATGAAACACTTCAGCTTGTCAAGGGATAAATAGGATTAACGGATTTCTGAGACCAATTTTGTAATTGACTGCATTTTGACCTCTCTATGTTTTGGTTAGTTTTAAAACTCTTCCATTTTCCCATTAAGTCCCAGACATGCCAAGAACACTAACCTTTTGTCAGTTATCCTCGGAGTAAAAAGTGCTAAAATTGCAGTGTGAGAATAGATTTTCACCTTTACGCCGTCCCAAGGCCGCTGGATCCACTCAATCAAGCTTGGAGAGTTATCGAAGCGCAAGCCGTTTTAGGGGTGATAGCCTATTCCGATCGCGGTCAAGCAGAACTTCCATCGTTAGGAGCCCAGCTTAAGCTGGCTCCTCGTTTAATGACAAATTTATCGTATTCATGCAAATTGTTCTTTTCAACGTTCATGTAGAAGGATGACAATGGCCCAACGTTCCTCTATACATTCCCCCAAAATGCAAAGCAATCGTCTGGCATTATCCTTCCTGATCATCCCGCTGATTTCTTGCATGCTTTCTTCAACCATTGGTATCATACTTGGGCAGATCGGTAACCTGTTTTACTCGTTAGCTGGAACGGCGGCTAATTGCCTGGCTATTCCGGGTTTTGTTCTGTTGTTTCTGATTTCTTTCGGGATTTCTTTTTTGAGCAGTCAGCTCATGAGAAAGTGGTGGGTAAAGTGAAGCAGATTTTGGTTGAGGCTCTTATGAGAAGTATGCAAAAATTTCTACCGATTCCCTTCGCTGTAATCGTTTTAGGTATGGTGATCTCCCTGTTTAATGTCATAAAACCGGTCTCGGCAAAACCACCGCTGCAAAGCGATATGATGGCAGGAAAATGCGAAGCAATATTTAGTGAAACGCTGGATAAGATTTCCTTGCCAGTTAGAGAGTACGGATCTAGCGAATGGGATGGTTGGAAATGCCTTTTGCTTACTACACACCTTAAAGAAGGAGCGTCTACCACTACGGACGAAATAAACTTTGGAATTTATTACAACCCTGACGCGCAACCAAGTTTAAATCAAATTGCCAATCTGGGTACATCAAGAAATAAAGGTATTTCACCATTTTTGGGAGGCTACGAGACAACAACGTTCCATGGATATCCTGCAATTCGCCTTCTTCCTGTTCAAGCTTCAGGGGTACATGCACTGGGATGGCATATACCAGAACACGAGCTATCTTTTTATGGGTTTACATACTTTTTGCCTCATGCTCTTACAGACGAAGAACTCTATCAACTTGTCGAAACTTTCTATGAGGTAGTTTATGAGCAAGTACCTGAATTAGGGCTGAACTCCCCCTACCAAGAGATTGAACAGTCTGAAATGCCACCAGAGATTCCCGAGGAGGATCAAAACAACCCATCGGACACAAGTCAGCTTGAAATCCAACCGCAGACTCCATTAGAAGATCAAACCGATGCAATCGAAACAGATTTCGCAATTCCACCGCTGGTGGTTGGGGGAAGCGTTGCTGTTCCAATTGCCGGAGCGATTCTGGGCACGATATTGGGGATGCTGGCTACCTTGCTTGGGAACCCCGCCGCTAGCACCGCTCAGTCCATCTCCGTCAGCACCGCTGCTGGCGCCTCTCCCGCCGCAACGCAGGCGGGCAATCCAGATTTGGTCTGGTCAGATCGTCCGTGGGACGAAGCCGGTCCCGGCTATGTGACCCGTGAAGAATTTGAACGCACCAAATGGTATTTAGAGCATGGCTACCGTTGGGATAAGCGTCATGGCTGGGTCGAACCTGGTCAGATAGAGCAGTATGAACAATGGCAGCAGAAAGATCGTGAGGTAGTGGCGCGTGAAGAGGAGGAATTCCGCAGAAAGTTGCAGGAAAGTCAGCCGAGCGAGGTTCCAAAAGAAGATTTGCGCACTCCAGAAATGTGCCTCGTAGATATGAAAGAGGACCTGTACGCGCTGCGGGATCAGATCGAAAAAACGAACTATGTGCTTAACCCGTGGCAGGGCGACCGCTCCATGGTGATCCATAAAGTGGCAACGTTGACTAACCTAGCTTACGACGCCACGATAGGACAAATTACCGGCAAAAGCGGTCTCACCTGCGGGGATTTTGTCGAAAAGACTAGCCAAGAAGTCCATCGCATCGTACAAAAACATTTTCAGGGTACCAAGGTGGAGTCGATGATTTTCGAAGAACGCTCTTCCTTGCCTGAGAACAATACCTGGAGCAACTTTCTCGACCAAATCGTACCTGATAATCACAACCTGATTCGAGTCACGCTTCCTGATGGTGCACAATTGGCGATTGACTTTCATCAAAATCTCCACCCTGGCAAGAGGGCGCCGCTTATCCGTAAGTGGGATGAGGTTCGCCAGGAATGGCGCGAATATTTGGGTGAGCAAGAGTTCATTGAGCGCGTTTCGTACACACTGGGAGGATAAGAATGAGTATCAAAACGCAAGCCTCACTGGAAGCGCAACTAGCTAAACGCTTGCAAGACGTAGAAAATCGAAAGATATCGCCCGAGCAAGCATTTGGGAATCTTGAAGATTGGACCCTCCAACTGGGCAGTTATAAGGCCTTTTTGCATCCCAACCTGCAACAATGGATGTGGTATGACCAACTTCACGACGAATGGGTGTTTGCCGGTTGTGGGGTAGGAGAAGCAATCTTGCTGGTGATCAACAAGACACGCGGTATCAAAAAACTGCCCCATCCGGCGGATGTCTCTGGCTGGTGTATCGTTCTCCAAGACGGTCAGCCTCAGGGACCGCTACGGTTCGCCGAATTGCGCGTCAAATTGCAGAGCGGGGAAATCAAGCCCAAAAGCCTCGTCTGGACAACGCGCGCCAATGACTGGCTTCCGCTCATCAGCCCTCGCTTGCGCAGTGCACTTTTCGGGGAAGCGCCCCCTGCAACTTAACCTTCAAACCCGGTAAAGGGGTTGTTTATCCACAGGCGAAACAACCGCTTCGGGTTGGATAGCACCACGTAGGCGGCGGTGGAATTAAGTCACCTCAGCGTATTCGCCCTGCACCTGTAAGCCATACAGAATTGCAACGAGCGGCTCGATCAGCTAGCCATCCAAGGCATCATGCAAATCGTCAGGAGTGAGGGTCGCCAATGCGAACAAAGAGGGAGCAAGATACCCGCTTTTCTGTCAAAAGCTAGCCACCTAACTTAAGGTACAATAAATTAAACACTTCACCGAAAGGGCTTCCTTTGTTCGAAATCGTATTTCTTGGCACCTCGGCGTCCGCTCCATCCATCCATCGCGGCTTGTCTTCTCAGATTGTCATTCACGACGAATACCGCTTTATGATCGACTGTGGGGAAGGCACCCAAAGACAGATTCTTATCTCCGGGTTGGGATTTAAGCGCCTTAATCGGATTTTGATTACCCACAGCCACCTTGATCACATTCTCGGCTTAGCAGGTTTGCTTTCAACCTTTATGCGCTGGGAAACGATCGAAAGGCTGGACATTTATGGCGGTAGAACCGCTTTAGAACGCGTCTTCGACTTGCTTTTCGGTGTGGTATTGCGCGGCAACCGTCCTCCGATGGAGCTTAATTTAATTCCAATCCAAGCAGGGGTGTTCTTCGAAACGGATAGCTTCACCATCACGGCAATCCCGACCCAGCATCGCGGCGCAGACTGCTTTGGGTATCTTTTTGAAGAGAAATCTCGCCGCCCTTTTCTGAATGAAAAAGCGGAAGCCCTTGGCGTCCCTCCCGGACCTTGGCGGCGTGAGCTGGTACAAGGTAAATCCATCACCCTTCAGG
>CAKZNJ010000499.1 GCA_937129505.1 uncultured Anaerolineae bacterium
AGCTGCAACTCCCGGCAACACCAACCCTTCGAGCATCTCTAGGGAAGCTCCACCGCCGGTTGAAATGTGGGTGATTTTGTCCGCTACCCCTGATTTTTTCACCGCAGAGACGGAATCGCCACCACCGACAATTGTTGTTCCCTTACATTCAGCTACTGCCTTAGCGATCTCAAAGGTCCCTTCGGCAAAGCTCGGGAATTCAAAAACACCCATCGGCCCATTCCAGACAATCGTCCCTGCAGGCAGGATCACTTTCCGAAATGCCGTAACCGTTTCAGGGCCGATATCGAGGATACGCCACCCATCAGGAATCGGCCCCATATTCATTGTTTGCTTCTGTGCACTATCTTCAAATTTATCGGCAATAACTACATCCACAGGCAAGCGCAATTTTGTTCCCCCTTCGGCTAACAGTTCTTTAGCCACTTCCAACGCTTCATCTTCGACCAGCGAATCTCCCACTGGGTAACCTTGAGCTTTGAAAAAGGTATTAGCCATACCACCGCCAATTAACACCTGATCAGCTTTGGTCAGCAGATTACGGATTACGCCGATCTTATCACTAATTTTTGCTCCTCCTAAAATCGCCACAAAGGGCTTCTGGGGATTCGCGATCGCCTGACCCAAATACTGAATTTCTTTTTCCATCAGGAAACCTGCAACTGCTGGTAGCAGCCTGGCTACACCCTCTGTAGAGGCATGAGCCCGATGAGCGGAACCAAAAGCATCGTTGACATAAACATCGGCTAGAGCAGCAAGCTGTTTTGCCATCTCGGGATCATTCTTGGTTTCGCCTTTATGAAAACGGGTGTTCTCAAGCACGAGGATCTCGCCAGGTTTAAGCTGGCTAGCAGCTTGCTCCGCAATTGGTCCCACACAATCCTCAGCGAAGGCTACCGGTTTACCTAACAGTTTAGACAAATGATCAGCAGTTGGTTTCATTGAGAATTGTGGATCCGGACCTTCTTTGGGTCGCCCTAAATGCGAACACAAGATCACTGCAGCGCCTTGATCGAGCAAATAATTTATGGTCGGGAGGGCAGCGCGGATGCGTGTATCGTCAGAAACGACACCATCTTTGATCGGGACGTTGAAATCCACCCGAACCAGTACTTTTTTGCCCTTAAAATCCATATCTCGGATGGTTTTCTTGTTGAACATTGTTCTCTCCTTTACTCAAAAAGTCCAACGTGGTTACATCGCATCTTGATTCTATAAGAGAGTCCCCATTTTGGGGACTCTCTGGATTGTCTTAGAGAAATTTTGCCATTATCGCTGCTAAATCAGCTGTCCGCACCGAATAACCCCACTCGTTGTCATACCAACTGACCACTTTTGCAAAGTTGCTCTCTTCCTTACCCAAGACCATCGTGAAGGGTAAATCGACAGAAGAACTGTAAGCGCTGCCCTTGAAATCAATACTGACCAGCGGTTCATCTACCGCTTCGAGGATCCCTTTCAAAGGCGGTTTTGCGGCTGCATCACGAAAGACCTGGCGAAGTTCTTCGGTTGTGGTAGCTTTTTCCATCTCCACCGTTAGATCAACCACTGAAACTGTGGATGTAGGCACTCGCAGGGCATACCCATCCACTTTTCCAGCAAGGTCTGGGATAACCAGCTTAAGCGCTCGGGCGGCTCCAGTTGTGGTGGGAATGATGCTCATAGCCGCAGCTCTTGCCCGGCGAAGGTCGCTATGCGGTAAATCTAAGATTTTTTGGTCGTTGGTGTAAGCGTGAATGGTAGTCATGAAGCCGCGCACCACCTTAAAATTGTCATGGACAACCTTAATCGCGGGAGCTAGGCAGTTCGTAGTGCAGGAAGCGTTCGATACAACATGGTGGTTGGCAGGATCGTACTTGTCCTCATTCACACCTAAAACGATCGTGATATCTTCACCTTCCGCAGGAGCCGTGATAATAACCTTTTTCGCCCCACCGCTCGTGATATGGTTCTCCGCCCCTTTTACCTGCTTGCCTTTCTTATTGACGCCATCTTTCTTGATAGTAAATAAGCCTGTCGACTCGACTACAATATCAACACCTAAATCACCCCAAGGAATATTTGCCGGGTCGGTTTCCTTGAAAGCTTTAACCTTTTTTCCATCGATCAATAACCCATCATCAACCACCTCGACGGTTCGATCGAAACGACCATAGTTTGAGTCATACCTCAGGAGGTGCGCCATCGTCTTTAAGTCCCCAATGTCATTGAATGCTACCACCTCTAGGGT
>CAKZNJ010000500.1 GCA_937129505.1 uncultured Anaerolineae bacterium
CTTTCGATAACCGTGTCAAGCTCGGGCTCAAGTGAGCGTTCTACCTCGTTTAACCATGCCGGGAACTCCACTTCACTTAGTTCCACTTCGCTTTCAACAAAGGGTGGCACGGCTCCTTGGAGGAAGTCTGGGGGTAGCTGCTTCTCCACCCCTTCACTTTCCTCCCACTCCTCACCCGGTAGGTTCTCTAACCAAGCGGGTATTTCGCTCATCCAATCCCCTTCTTTTGGTGACATAGGAGCCTTTTCTCTACGCGGCGGCAATCTATCCTCATCGGGGAGAGAAACTTGCGAAACACTTTGATCCTCTTGGGAGGGAGGAATGATTTCTTCAAAGAGCAGTGGTTCGGGTATCCCAAAAGGAGCGACTCGTGGTGATTGCTCTCCCTTGTCTAACCCCTTTTCGGTCTCTGCTTGTCCAAGACCTTCACCCTCAAAATCTAAGCCATCAAAGGGCAACTCCCGAAAAGGAGGCACTTTCTCAGCGGAATGGGCAGTTTCTGTAACGCCCCCTGCCTCGCTGCTCTCACCGCTATCCAACCAAAACGGCAGAAGTTGCTCCTCTTCACCCTGATCCCCTTGTTGGGGTAACTTTTCATCAGCTGCCGAATCACCTCTCAGGGAACGCAACCACTCAGGCACATCTCCACCAACTTCTGCCTTAGAAGGCTCTTCAGAAAATAATTCGTCAAGCAGGTCTCCGGTAAATAGATGTTCTTCGGCCGATGTTTCTTCTTCGGTGGGCTCCTCCGGCAGAAAGGATTCTCCTCCCTCCGCTTGGGATCGGCTGGCTTTTAGCCAATCAGGAACTAAGGGTTCATCGGGTTCAAGAGGGGTTTTGCCTTTGGCGATTCCTTTCTCTAAAGACGCACTATCCAAGTCCGAGGGTTCTATCCAGAGCGGCTTGAGGCGAGCTTGACAATACTGGCAAACCTCTAAGTGAGGGGGATTAGCTCGTCCACACATGGGGCATCGTTGGGCGTCCATTGCTTATTCTCCGTAGGGACGATCCAAGCCAAACAATACCCGAATGCCCGTGACCACGCTGCCTAAGGCAACACCAATCAACAAGCCACGCACGCCACCCGTTCCGAGAATCCGGGTAACAAAAGCGAGAGCACTATCCCCACCATGAAGGAGAGGGATTTCAACGCCCAATAGAGGAACCGATCCAAGCAGGGAGAATAAAACCGTCAGCAGAAAAACGAGACTGAAACCAGAGAGACGGTTTTGTAAAAGACGGGTGAGCCCATAGATTAAGGCCACCAAGATAATCACGAATAGACTCGCTTCAATCGGGATGATCACATAATCAACCACCATACGGGTGACTGAATGTTGAATACCCAACACCCCACCGATCACTACAGCCAACAAAAAGCCGCTGAAGAAGGTCAAGCTATAGATTGCTTTTGTCGTCCCTTCTCTTAGTCGGCTCCAGTGCACCTTTAATAGATTAAATACGCCAAGCAACAACGCCACTGCGGCCAGAATCACTGCCCATTGTAGAAAACGAACCCGCAGTTCATTGAGAGGCTCTAAATCGAGAAAATAGCCCAATAACACAACCAGCCCTGTCGACAGGGTGATCAAGGTCGAGAAGGGTGAACGCAAAAACTGCTGCATCATAGCCCGATCAACTTAGCTGCGCTGGCAATTAGGATAATCAGGATAATAACCCAGCGGGCAATATCTTGGGTTTGCAGAGAAGCTTGATGAATAGGCTCTCCGTCCATGTATGCCACCGCACCGAAAACCTCTTCGCCGAGCAATGGGTAAGTAGCCGTAGCGACCGCAATCGCTTGAGCAGTCAGATCATCGCTACCGGCAATGCTCAGATTACCCTGCTGATGAGAAGCATCACAAATTAACGCAGCTTCGCTTCCAACATGGCAGACGATCAAATCCACTGCTACTCGCTCATCGCGAATTGCCATTTGAGACCCAACGCCGTAGGAGAGGGGAGTAGCACCGACCAGAGGGGCTTTTTGTGATAGCTCCTCAGGGGGCAAACCCAATCTGCGGTAAGCTGCCTTGATCCCATCTTGACCTAGGATCATCAAACTACCCTCCCCGCTTGTAGCTAAAGGTGGATGATCACTGATTAAGGCAATCCTCGATAAACGTTTCAAGACCCCTAAGCCAATCAATCCCGAGGCAAAAGTTTCACTCAGGATCGAGCTTCTACCTAGAGCAATATGAATCCTTTTTCCATCTTCTACCGCAAGGCCAATCGCTCGGCGCAAGCGTTGAAAGGCGGGCAACTCCCTTAAAACATATGGGGACTTTTTCTGCATTACGGTCAAGATAATCAGCAAAATAAACAACAGCACAACCGTTAGCAGAGCTACTTGATCGCTCACAGCATAGTCCTCCCTTGCTCCTCTAATAAGTGAGCGAACCAGTCTCGATTACCTTCGTCTTCCAACAATTCACCGAGGGCACGCAGTGTCTCTCTTGCTTTATGCGGCTGCAGCATTGGTTCAACCAGATAAATTCCTTGCGCCAAAAGGATGGCTAGGCTACCGAATTCCGCTAAAAGCAGGTAGCCAAGTCGGTCAAACCCCCAGCGGTGGAGCATCTTTGCCCACTGAAGCCAGATATGGTGGTAATCTTTCATTAATGTAGAGTATAGCACAAATTTGCTAAATGGGCACACGATCAATTTGCTATTTTTATTGTAACCGCTTTTCAAAAATTCTTGCTATTTTGATACCGAGAGGGGTGCAATTATTTTGCCACAATAAGACTCCGAATATGACAGGTGACAAACAAATTTGTGCTATATATTACTATGGCTTTTTTTTAAGGTTTATTACACTTTTATCTGATTGGCAAGAAGATCAACCCATCCCCTTATCGGGGATGATAACGGCAAAAACCTCTAAGCTTATGGAGACTAAGTTATGGAAAGAAACTATATTACGATTGACGGAAACGAAGCGACCGCGTATGTAGCCTATCGCCTGAGCGAAGTGATCGCCATTTACCCGATCACGCCCTCTTCAGGGATGGGTGAGTTTGCAGACGAATGGTCAACCCAAAAGAAGCCGAATATCTGGGGAACCGTCCCCCACGTTATCGAGATGCAATCCGAAGGTGGAGCAGCAGGTGCTATCCATGGCGCAATCCAGGCGGGTGCAATGACGACTACTTTTACTGCCTCTCAGGGTTTGCTACTGATGATCCCCAATATGTTCAAAATCGCCGGCGAGTTGTCTCCGACCGTCTTCCATGTCTCGGCACGAACCGTTGCGACTCATGCCTTATCCATCTTTGGTGATCACTCGGACGTGATGGCTTGTCGAAGCACCGGCTTCGCCCTGTTGTCATCTAGTTCCGTTCAAGAAGCTCATGATATGGCTTTAATCGCTCATGCTTCTACTCTTGAGGCCAGGGTCCCGTTCTTACATTTCTTCGACGGTTTCCGCACGTCCCATGAAGTCAACAAAATCCAACAGCTCAATGAAGCCGATATGCGTGCCATGATCGATGACACCTATGTCCACGCGCATCGTTCACGAGCACTTTCTCCCGATCATCCCTTCATTCGAGGCACTGCTCAGAACCCAGACACCTTCTTCCAGGAACGCGAAACCGTGAATCCTTTCTATGCTGCTTGTCCGCAGGTTGTGGAAAAAGTTATGGCGAAGTTTGCGGAATTAACCGGGCGATCATACGGTCTCTTTGATTACATTGGCGCTGCGGATGCCGAGCGAGTCATCGTCCTGATGGGTTCGGGAAGCGAGACCGCCGCCGAAACCGCTCAATATCTAATGAACCAAGGTGAAAAAGTCGGTGTAGTCAAAGTTCATCTATATCGCCCCTTCTCTGTCTTGCATTTCTTGCAAGCGCTACCTCCCACGGTTAAGGCGATTGCAGTGTTGGATCGCACCAAAGAACCCGGCGCAGCGGGAGAACCGCTCTATCAGGACGTGGTTACGGCAATCAATGAGGGACTTGCAGAGGGCAGTGTCCCATATGCGCAATTTGCCAATCGCCCCTATCCGCGCGTGATCGGGGGGCGTTATGGGCTTTCATCGAAGGAATTTACGCCCGCTATGGTCAAGGCTGTCTTCGATGAGCTTAAAAAGGCTGACCCCAAAAACCACTTCACGGTCGGCATTGAAGACGATGTCACCAAAACCAGCTTGGAGTATGATCCATCCTTCGATATTGAAGATCCCCAAACCGTGCGCTGTGTCTTCTGGGGCTTAGGCTCCGATGGCACCGTTGGAGCAAATAAGAACTCGATCAAGATTATTGGTGAGGAAACCGACAACTATGCCCAAGGCTACTTTGTCTATGACTCAAAGAAATCTGGCGGCGTCACCATTTCCCACCTGCGCTTTGGACCGAAACCTATTCGCGCTCCTTACTTGATCAGCTCGGCGAACTTTGTCGCTTGCCATCAATTCTCTTTCTTAGAGCGCTTCGACATTACCAAAATGGCTGCACCCGGGGCAGTTTTCCTCCTAAACAGCATTTATGAGCCAGATGAAGTATGGGATCTTATCCCCCAAGAGACGCAGAAAGACATTATCGAGAAAAAGCTGAAATTCTATGTCATCGACGCATACGAAGTGGCAAAGAAAACCGGAATGGGCGGGCGCATTAATACCATTATGCAGACTTGTTTCTTTGCCATCTCGGGGGTTTTGCCGCGCGAACAAGCCATTGAAGAGATCAAGAAAGCCATCCGCAAGACATATGGCAAGCGCGGCGAAGCAGTGGTACAGAAGAACTTTGAGGCAGTAGATATGACGTTGGAGTACCTGCACGAGATGAAAGTGCCGGACAAGGTCACCAGCAAGCTAACCCGCAAGCCGCCAGTGCCGCCCGAAGCTCCTGAATTTGTGCGCAATGTCCTCGGTAAGATGATCGCTCTCGAAGGAGATAGTCTGCCGGTCAGTGTATTTCCTATTGATGGGACATATCCCTCTGCCACAACCAAGTGGGAAAAACGCAATATCGCCCTAGAAATTCCTCAATGGGAGCCCGATCTCTGCATCCAATGCGGCAAGTGCTCTTTTGTTTGCCCCCATGCTGTCATTCGCGAAAAGGTTTACGATCCGGGCTTCCTTAAGAATGCTCCTGAGGATTGGCAAGCGACGGATGCTAAATTTAAAGAGCTGCCGGGGATGAAGTTTACCCTTGCGATTGCCCCCGAAGACTGCACAGGCTGTGGCTTGTGCGTTGAAGCCTGCCCCGCTAAAGATAAGAGCCAGGTTGGGCGGAAAGCGATCAATATGGTACCTCAGCCTCCAATTCGGGAACGCGAACGGGTTAAATGGGATTACTTCTTGACAATCCCAGAAGTGGACCGCACTGCGATTAGCGTGCGAACGGTCAAGAATTCCCAACTGCTCGAACCACTTTTTGAATTTTCTGGCGCTTGTGGAGGATGTGGAGAGACACCCTATATCAAGCTGCTCACCCAACTCTTTGGGGATCGGCTGATGATTGCCAATGCCACCGGTTGTTCATCTATCTACGGTGGCAATCTGCCAACCACACCTTATGCAGTCAACCGTGAGGGGCGCGGACCCAGTTGGAGTAACTCCTTGTTCGAAGACAACGCCGAATTCGGCCTTGGCTTCCGCCTCAGCTTGGATAAGCAGAACGAATTCGCTCGCGAGTTACTGCCCAGCTTTGCCGGTGTGCTCGGTGACGCTTTGGTGGACGCCATTCTTCATGCCGATCAATCTACCGAAGCCGGCATCCGCGAACAACGTCAACGTGTCGAACTGCTCAATCAAAAACTCGCCACCATTAAAACCCCTCAAGCACAGCATCTACTTTCGATCGCCGACGCTTTAGTGCGCAAGAGTGTTTGGATTATCGGCGGTGATGGCTGGGCTTATGACATCGGATATGGAGGATTGGATCACGTCATCGCCTCGGGTAGAAATGTCAACCTACTTGTATTGGATACGGAAGTTTACTCCAACACCGGCGGCCAAGCGTCAAAAGCTACCCCTCGTGGTGCCGTGGCAAAGTTCGCCGCAGCCGGAAAAGGTATTGCCAAGAAGGACTTAGCGATGATGGCTATGTCCTATGGTTACGTCTATGTGGCACGAGTTGCAATGGGCGCTAACGACCAACACACCCTAACTGCCTTCCTTGAAGCAGACGCTTACGAGGGACCCTCCCTAATCATAGCCTACTCGCATTGTATCAACCATGGCTATGACTTACGCTACGGTTTGGAGCAACAAAAACTAGCCGTCAATTCCGGAATCTGGCCGCTCATTCGTTACAATCCCATGCTGGCTGAAGAGGGTAAAAACCCCCTCATCATCGACTCAAAAGAGCCAACCATCCCTGTTGAACAATACGCCTACAATGAAACACGCTACAAGATGTTGGTCCATGGAGATGAACAACGGGCTGAGATGCTCATCAAACAAGCCCAAGCTGACGCCGACCGCCGTTGGGCACTCTACCGGCAGATGGCTGAGATGACCTTTGGCAGCACTCCATCGAACGGAAAAAGCGGCTAAGTCAATATGCAAGCAGAAGGGTTAACCGCACAGGTTAGTCCTTCTGCTACCTCGATTCAGATCTAGATAAGGAGCTTTTTATGGTTGATCTCTCCACAACCTATCTTGGGCTAAATCTTAAAAATCCTTTAATCGCATCTTCCTCCCCTCTTTCCCAAAAGGTCGAAAGTGCACAAGCATTAGAAGAAGCAGGCGTCTCTGCTATCGTTATGTACTCGCTTTTTGAGGAACAAATTTTGCGCGACAGTCTTAAGATCGACGCCGATCTTTCGCGGGGGATCGAAACTTTTCCAGAGGCATTAACTTATCTTCCAGATTACGGCCAATACAGCATCGGTCCAGAGACCTATCTGCGCCATCTGACCAATATCAAAAAAGCGGTTCGTATTCCCGTCCTAGGCAGTCTTAATGGTGTGACAGACGGAGGGTGGGTCGAATATGCGCAAAAAATTCAGGATGCCGGTGCCGATGCTCTAGAACTCAACCTGTATAACATAGCCACCGATGTCAACATCACCTCGGCGCAATTGGAAGACGAGTATTTACACCTTGTCTCTCATGTGCGCAACTCGGTCTCTATCTCGCTTGCCGTCAAGCTCAGCCCCTTCTTCACTGCCCTGCCCAACTTTGCCAAACGGCTCGCCGATTGCGGTGTGAACGGCATTGTTTTATTCAACCGTTTTTACCAACCCGATTTTGACCTTGAAGAACTTGAGGTAGTGCCTCACCTCGTCTTGAGTAACTCAAATGAAATGCGCTTACCCCTGCGATGGATTGCGATCCTCTACAAGCGCGTTGCGGTGGATTTTGGCTTAACCAGCGGCATCCATACCGCCGAAGACCTGCTCAAAGCCCTGATGGCTGGCGCCAAGGCGGGTATGGTCACCTCGGCTTTCCTGCTCCATGGAGTTGGACGAGCAAACCAAATTTTGAATGACTTAAGACAATGGATGATCGAGAAAGAGTATCAATCGGTTACCCAAATGATCGGCAGCATGAGCCAACAAGCCGTTGCCGACCCAGCTGCCTTTGAGCGGGCAAATTACATGAAGGTTCTCTCCTCGTACTAATCCGTTGGCAGCCTCCCACTCCAGAAATCTGAGTGGAGGGTTTTGTTATGATCACAAACTACAACTGAGAAGTTAAAAATAAAAAAAAACGCCGCCTGCGACCTCGGCGGCGGAATGATAACTGCTCCACGGATGATGAATAGCCGACGGAAGAATGAACGCTACTCTTCAAAATCGGGCTCGTCCACGTGCTTCTTATGGCGATAGACGATGCGCCCCCGAGTGAGATCATACGGCGACATCTCCACCCGTACTTTATCTCCGAGTAGAATGCGGATGTAGTACTTACGCATCTTGCCCGATAGGTAGGCTAAGACTTCGTGATTGTTTTCTAGGCGCACCCGAAATTGAGTGCCCGGCAAAGCTTCAATCACGGTACCTTCAACTTGAATCTTCTCTTCTTCTCTTGCCATCCAATCCTCCACACAGAGCCACTCGCAAAGGGGCAGCTCATTCAACTTCTACGGTTTGGCGACGCTTAATGCGGCGGATCGCTTTTTTCTTCTGGATGCGGCGCAGTTCACTTTTGGAGACAAACCACCGCTTGCGGCGCACCGTGCTGAGCACACCGCTTTTAGCGACCTTTTTACGGAAACGTTTGAGTAACGAGTCCTGCGATTCGTTCGGTCGTAATGTCACTACGGTCAAGATTTTCACCTCCTTTCTGTTCAAGGATTAACACAAAAAACTCGGCTGGCATTCGCGCAGGCAGCCGAGTAAGAACAACCGCAAGGAAAACAGAACAAACTCTGCCCGATAAAAGCTCCTCCGCAATACCTAAGAAACGAATGCCTGATATGCGCGAAAAATCGTCTTGTATTATACCGCGAAAGATAGAAAAAAAGAAGGTCATTACAACCCATTTACCTGACTTTCTTTATGACCAGAGGAAGACTCCGTTCGCCATGAAATGGAGCTTGAGATCATTCCGAACGAGCGCACCGCTCCTCCATGTCATTTCGTAGGAGCGCCAGCGACTGAGGAATCTAAAGATGTCTAGTATGATATAAAAATAGGGCACAGCAGGCCGATGATGTCTTGGTCTCAGAGACCGCGAG
>CAKZNJ010000501.1 GCA_937129505.1 uncultured Anaerolineae bacterium
AATAGAAGGAGGCAACCCCCATAATTTGCTCTTGATCTTCGTGATGCAAGGCGTTATAGGCAATTTGCTCAAGGCTAAGGCTGCGTCCATCAGGAGCGAATACCCTGCCCTCGCGCAGCGTGAGCATTTCAGGGGTGACTTCCCCGCTGCCATCGCCCTGTTGGTTCAGCATGCGCGCCGCACGCAGGCGGATGCGTTCTGCCACTTGTTGAGCAGCTTTGACCACTGCTGCCCCTGAGATGTACGTCGTGCTGGAGGCATAGGCGCCCTTATCAAAGGGGGTGAAATCGGTGTCCGAAGAATAGACCAGAATATCCTCCATGGCTACCCCTAACACTTCGGCCGCCATTTGAGCCAAAACGGTGTCGGAACCTGTCCCAAGGTCTGTTGCCCCGATGAGTAAGTTGAAAGAACCATCATCGTTCATTTTTATGCTCGCTCCGCCCATATCTAAGTAGGGGATGGCGGTGCCTTGCATGACCAAAGCAACGCCGATGCCTCGGCGCAAGTGAGGTTTGCCAGCGACTTCGTGCCATTGGGGGTTGGCGAATTTTTGATCCCAGCCGATAGCGGCCTTTCCCTGACGCACACATTCCTCTAAACCACAGGTTTGGATCACTTCTGGACGAGGTTCGCGGCCTTCGCTCCAAGCTGTACTGAAGGGGTGCAGCTCACCCGCTCGCAAAGCATTTTTCAGGCGAAATTCCAACGGGTCCATTCCCAACTGGCGGGCAATTTTTTCCATGTGCCGTTCAACCGCCCAAAACCCCTGTGGCACGCCATAGCCACGATAGGCACCTGCTGGCGGATGATTGGTATAGACAATATCGGCATGAAATTGGATATTTGGACTTTGGCGGTATATTCCATCGCCGACATATAAGGCCATCGATTTGTGGCCGGTGTTACCGGTTACCGTCAGCGCATGACAACCATACGCCCCGGTGTCCGAGAGAACGCGCATCGCATTTGCTGTAATCGTCCCGTCTTTCTTAACCCCTGTCTTCAAATGGATGCGCATTGGATGGCGTGAGCGGGCGGCGATAAACTCTTCCTCCCTCGTCATCTCGTAAAGCACTGGCCGCCCAGTGGCAATGGTCAAGTGAGCAGCCACATCTTCGATCAGGATTTCCTGCTTGCCGCCAAAGCCCCCGCCAATGCGCGGTTTGATCACCCGAATGCGTTTGATCGGCAAGCCCAAAACTGGGGCGAGAATCCGCCGCGCATGAAAAGGCACTTGCGTGCTGGTGCGAATAACCAGGCGGTCATCTTCGTCCCAGTAGCTAAGGGCAACATGGGGTTCTAGATGAGCTTGTTGCACCTTTGGCACTTCATAATCGCCTTCAAAAATATAGTCTGCTTCTGCAAAGCCCTTTTCCACGTCACCGATATCAATGTGAATGTGGGCTGCCAGGTTGCGAGTCGGGTCTGATTCGGCAAAGTTGACATATTCTGGCTCGTCGTGAATGCGCGGCGCAGCGGGGGAAAGCGCTTTGGCAGGGTCTAAGACGGCTGGTAACGGCTCATACTCGACTTCAATCAATTTTAGAGCCTGCTCGGCGATTTCAGGGGTCTCAGCGGCAACAAAAGCCACCCGATCCCCCACAAAGCGCACTTTATGGTCTAGTGAGAAGGTGTCGAGGGGACCTGGGATAGGGTCGGACTGACCAGCGGTGGAGAAAACCACGCGGGGGATATCCTGCCAAGTGAGAACGGCAGCGACTCCGGGCAGGGCTTTGGCGCGTTGGGTGTCGATCCGTTTGATTCGGGCATGGGCATAGGGACTGTGCAGGACTTTGGCATATAACAGACCGCGCATCTCGAAATCCGCAGCAAAAGCGGGCTTTCCCTGAGCCAGCTTGACCGCATCAACCTTCTGTTCGGGCTTCCCAACGCGTTGATGGCTTGGCACGAGAGGAGAGAAAACTACCTTAGGCAAGATTTTGGTTTGGGTGCGTCCCTCCCTTGCGGGGGTATCGAAGACATCCTCCCCCTCACTCGGTGACTCAGGGGCTAAGGGTAAACTTAGCAATTCGCGATCGCTAAACGCCAAGGGAGGAACCGCTTCGCCGCGCAGCAGAGCCGCAGCGCGCAACACCGCCTCTACCGGTTTGAGATAACCGGTACAGCGGCACAGAACACCCGAAAGGGCTTCTCGGACTTCGTCTTCCGTGGGATTAGGATTGTGCTGCAACAGATGATAGGCAGCCAGGATTTGGGCCGGTGTGCAATAACCGCATTGAATTGCCCCGCTTTCGATGAAAGCCTGCTGCAGCGGATGCAGTCCTTCCGTTTGCTTCCATCCCTGTTGGGGATGTTGGCCGATGGTCTCAATCGTTTCGATAACGTGGCCTTCCGCTTGGGCGGCTAACATGCGGCAAGAATTGGTCGGTTTGCCATCCACCAAAACGGCGCATACGCCACACTCGCCTGTGTCACAGCCGAACTTTGCCCCGAAATAACCCAAACGACGCAACACGCTCAGTAAGGACTCATGGGGTGAGACGGTGAGCGTGCGCTTTTCCTTGTTTACCAGTAAAGTAATCTCCATGTCAACCTTCCTTCATCTCAGAAGCGAAAGAATGCCAACAGCGTTGCGCCAAAACGCCAGCTACACGGCTGCGATAGGCGGCGCTTGCCCATTCATCCTCAGCATTGCTAAAAGCCGATTGGGCAGCCAGACGCAATCCTTCGTGTCCTTTGCCATCCAAAACGAGGGTAGGTGTCTTTCCCCAACCGCCGAGGGCAAGGCGTAAGCGCCCTGACTGCCAGCGCGCTAGCGCAGCACAGACCAGCGGCAGATCGGCGGGGGAGCGAGCGACGTATTCATAAGAAAGCTCAACGGGCAGCGTTAGGGTGATGCGGGTGATCAATTGTCCCGCTCGGAATTCATCCCGCAGGGCTAAAAACTCCCCATAGCTCAAGGTGCGCTCAGCGGGGAGCAGCTTTAGTTGCGCATCGAGGGCTAACATCGCTACCCCAAAGGGCGAACGCCCATCC
>CAKZNJ010000502.1 GCA_937129505.1 uncultured Anaerolineae bacterium
ACCCGGCGGAATCCAAAGCTGGTGTCGGTTTTCGGCTGAAAGGATTACTCCCACCCATTTCCCAAAGTTGGGCGAAGAACGACGAATATCAACCGCAACATCAAAAACCTTGCCTACCATCACTTGGACAAGTTTACCTTGTGGCTGACGGATTTGATAATGGAGACCACGCAACGTTCCCTGTCGCGAACGAGAGTAGTTATCCTGCACGAAGCGATTAGGCAAACCAAGTTGGTGATACTTTCGATCGTGATAGAGCTCAAAGAAATAACCCCGCTCATCATGGTAAAGTTTTGGTTCGATCAATAATACTTCATGCAATTCAGTGTTTTGAACCTTCATTTTACTTCTCTGCAAAAGAATTGATTAGCCGCCTTCGTTTCCACCGCAGGTAAGGTGCGGCCAACTTACGCAGCCAGCTTTTCCAAACGATAACAGCGAAGAGGGTTCCGCCGTCCCGGTAATGGACGCGTAACATTTCGGGCCAACAGCGATCATCTGCGGCGATTGTTTTTGCCGAGCCATGCAGGCGAAAGTTTGCCCACACGCGAGGCACATAGACAATTTTTGCTACCCGAGCCAAACGAACCCATAGGTCATAATCCATTGCAAAGTAAAAGGAAGGGTCAAGAGGGCCTACTAGATGCCACAGCTTAGCCCGAAAGAAGGCAGCCTGCTGGGGAATATGCACATATCCCTGGCGCAGGCGACAATAGTCGGTTTGGCGGGCTGGAAACTTTCCTAACACTCGGCCTTGCTCATCAATAAAGTTCGCTGCGCCATAGACCATCCCTACGTCGGGGTGCTGCTGAAGGTATTCTACTGCTTCCGATATGGCATGAGGGAGATACGTATCATCGGAATTGAGCCAAGCAAAGATTTCACCTTTGGCACGGGCAAACCCCTTGTTGATGGCGTCTGTTTGTCCGGCGTCTGGCTCGGAGACCCACCAAGCGAAGCGGTCCGCATATCGTTGAATAATCTCTAGACTGCCATCCGTCGATCCACCATCGACAAGAATGTATTCAAGATTAGGGTAATCTTGATTTAATACAGAAAGAATTGTCTCCTCTAGAAAGACAGCGTGGTTGAAAGAGGGGGTGACAATTGAGACAAGGGGATAATTTTTCTCGTCGTGTGATAAGGGTGAATGAGTAGGATGACCTTCAATAGGGTTCATTTTATCTTTCAACGGTTAGCTAATCTCGCTAAGGCTATTGCAAGCAAGCTTGGCGCGTTCAGTGTTGCTAAGGTCAAGGTAAGGGATATACACCCTCCCAGCTTTCAGGAGGGTAATAATACGAAGCGACCTCACCGCTGATTGCTTTAATGCGCTCGACTTCATCTTCACTCAGCCTTTTGCGCCAGTTCATCAGATTCGAGCGGCTATCCAAACGCACTGAGTGCTTATGTTCCTTGCTCAATTCTTTGGGATTGTCAACACTGCTTGACTGCTCAATCCGCCGTCTAGCACTTTCATTGAAATTCAACCCTAACATCCTATACAATTCACGAAATTTGTCCAACGGATCTTGGGAGAAGTCCTCGTGATGCACCAGCAGGTAATTGTAACCCTCCCTTTTAAATTCCAACAATGTCTGGTATACCATTGACCACAACAAGGCAGCTTGGGAAATAATATCCACGTCTTTTGCAAGGCACGAGCGCATCTGTTCCTGATAAGATTCCAAGTGATCTCGCATCAATAGAGGTTGGGATAATAAATCCCTCATGTCAAATGGCCAATTTAGGCGTTTCAAGCTGCTGGCAAACGCTGCAGGATGGCGGATAGTGACGACCACCTGACAACCCAAGCGCTCTACGAACCAAGGGATTGAAAAAACTGCAAAGGGGTCTTTAAGCAAAGGGCGAAGGTGGAAAAGTCTGCCGCGCAAGAACGTGCCCCCATCCCGAATCATCCTCCCGAAGTCATGAAGTGAGCGAAGGGAGAGAATCTCTGTCGGCCAATGGTAGTTGTAATTCAACAAGTCCTTGAAGGCTGCAAGATAATCTTTCTCATTTTCTTTACAGAGGTAAAAGTACCAAAATGGTATCTTGACGTTCAATACACCATGTCGGTGCCAGACATTGAGAGGTTCGTTAATATAGGCGACTTCTCCGTTGGCACTCAGCATTTTACCGACCCAGGTGGTGCCGCTGCGGTGAACACCGGTCACTAAGATTGGGGATTTCTTTTTCATTGTTGCTAAAGATATACTCTGAAATCGGACGAGCTCTCAAACCGCCTCGTCCCTAAGCTGTCGATAATCGGAGTTTAATCTCGGCTTGGGGCAGTTTATAACTCGGCAGCAGAAATCTCGCCGGCGGGTTCGATTTGCTCCCCCCGATCGGTGATCAAGCCAATGCCAAATTTTTTTGCCGCTTCGAAGGCACTGGGATCGGCGCGCATTCCATAGGCATAGACTAAATAAGGTCCTTCATACCCTTTATTAGTCAGGCGTTGGCGAAAACCACTTGACCGCATCGCTTGTGCCCAATCTTCGACGGCGCTGTAACTCAAACGCGTTTTAGCTTCTAGCACAACGGTCAGCCGTCTTCCTCCCGCATCTTGAACGGTATAGACAACGTCAATCTCCCCATTCAGGGGTAGGTTATAGGGCCCGTCTAGAATTTGGTACCCTTTTTGCCGTAGGACGTAGCCGAGGGTATCCGCCGCTTCTTGTTCCATTGTGACGCCAATGCGGTCCTCCAGACGGGTGAGTTTTGACCAAGTGCGTTTCTGGGCTTCGGCGAGCTCAGCCATAGCGATTTCAAGGCGGCCAACGCGTTCTTCGGTGCGTTTCTGGGCTTCGGCGAGCTCAGCCATGGCGATTTCAAGGCGGCCAACGCGTTCTTCGGTGCGTTTCTGGGCTTCGGCGAGCTCAGCCATGGCGATTTCAAGGCGGCCGACGCGCTCTTCGGTGCGTTTCTGGGCTTCGGCGAGCTCCTCGATGCGTTGCTCAGTTCGTTTTTGAGCTTCAGCGAGTTCTTCGATGCGCTGTTCGGTGCGTTTTTGAGCCTTAGCGAGTTCATCAACACTAACAGATAAGCTAGCAACATTTACGGAGAGCTCTCTAACAAGTTTGATTAGGTTATATTCATCATCCGGTAAAACGGCGCGCCTGAGCTCCGTCTGCAACTCTCTGTCACTGACGATCCTTTGAATCAAGGCGCGAATTTCGTCTGCTGAAAGTACCATATTTGTCATTATTTTATCATTTTTTATTAGGATAAAACCGTGCTACTGATCGTCTTTTTCAACAGCGGTGTAGTCCACGATAGAAGAAAGGTGCCTTTTTCTCCTATACTTATATGCCGTTTCTATGACCTTTTCTCCTCCAGCTAGGTAGAGAAGTGCATAGCTCATGCGGTGCCAGTGCCTTAAAGCGTAGAGCGGATCATAATAAATGGCTTTTCCGTAGTAGCGCAAGGCTTGCTGAGGTTGTCCGCCATCTAAGTAGTATCGCGCTCTTAGGCGATACATCCCTCCCAATACTTTCCTTCGATCAGCGTGAATTTGATGGGCTAACTGCGGTTGGGTTAGCGCCCATTCGTAGATTTGTTGAATTTCTTCGCTGAAGCGAGCTGCTTGGGCGACATTCTTTGCGTGCTCATGCTGGCGGGCAGCCGCCCACACGTAAGGGATGTGCCGAACTGCCCCATGAGAGGCGACCCGAATCCACAAGTGATGGTCTAACATATAGTGGTAGTTTTCATCTAAATACCCAACTTCTTCTACCACCGAGCGACGCAAGAACACCGCTGGTTGGCATATCACCCGAAAGCGCAGAAACTCTCTGAGACCCCAATTGCCAAATGACCAGCGGTTGAATACTTGACCTTGATCGTCAATGGCGATGGCATCGCCAAAAACCATACCAACGTTGGCGTCTTGTTCAAAAGCTCGTACCGTTTGGGCGATTGCATCTGGTAGGTAAACATCATCTGAGTTTAACCACGCCACAACTTCGCCTCTTGCCCGGCGCAAACCCTTGTTGATGGCTTCCGCCTGCCCACGGTCTTTTTCTGATACCCACCAAGCCAAATCAGAGTCATATTTTTGAATGATCGCTTGGCTTCCATCGGTGGAATTGCCATCTACGATCAGATATTCCAAATCGAACAATTCTCCTCTTCCACGCTGATGTAGAACCGATTGGATCGTGCTTTCTAGGTAAGCAGCTTGATTGAACGAGGGGGTGACAATACTGACCAGCGGACGAGGTACCATATTACTGGAGAGGGTGAGTTAGGTCAAAGATCAGATAGCCCTTTCCCTCGGCAAGGAGAGGATAATTCTCGTAGAGAGTCTTCTTGAGCTGAGGTTGGGCTTCAAACTGGTTTAGTGCCGTTACCAAAAAGTAATCCATTCCGTCAAGGCGATTGGCGAATGTAGTCTCAAAATCCTTCTCCCGTCCCCGCAATGCAGCGAGTTCTTGCTCACCGCTTGTTTGCCATAGGGTAACCTTACGCCAGCCATAATACATCAAGGGATAGCCATAGGCTTGGGTCAAGGCAATGATTTGCCCCTCGGCTGGAAGTAAGGCGCCAATTTTTTGCCAATATTCAGCCGCAGCTCGATTGTCCTCCGCTCGCGCCGCAGTAATACTCAGCCAAACAGGGTAGATCACAATTAGCAAGACAACCCAAACGGTCAGGCTCCAACGCCAAAATCCTCTTAGACCCTTTATCCGTTCGGATATTGTTTCCACTATAGGAGTCATCGATAGCGCCAGAATTGGCACCAATTGAAGGGAATAGTAACTATGGGTGTACATTTGATAGGGAACGGTTAGTCCGTAGAGAAAGTAACCAGCCCACCAGCCCAATAAGAGCGGACGGAGGTGCTTCGAAGCAATCCAGACTCCTAGTAAGCCCAGAGCTATAGATGAAAAACCTACCAAGTCGCTGAGAAACGAAAGCCATCGCACGTAGAAAGAAGGCTCTTTGAGCAAATAGGATAGTGAAGCTGTCCAATTAATAAAATATGAGCCAATATTTCCCTGCCGGTTGGAAAGGTAATAGCCGAAAGGAATCACCGCCATCAGGAAAGCCATTGTCCATACCTGTGGGTTCCTAACCACCTGCCAAGGCTTGTAATGTGCGAGAACGATGGTGATGGCGCTGAGCGCTATGATGTATCCCGCAACGGGCTTAGTCAATACAGCCATCCCTCCCGCAATGGCAGCAAATAGTGCCCATCTCCACAAAGGAGTTTCTTGCCAACGGAAAATGGCGTATCCTGTCATAATGATCCACATCGTCATTGCCGGGTCGGGTTGAAAGACACGACTGGCCTGCACGGCGAAAGGGAGGAGCAGGATATAACCGAGAGCAAACAGGGCAGCTAAGGGGCTGGCAACCCGTTTTGCGAGGGCAAACAGAAACAACGCCCCGGTCAACCAAAAAACGATGCTGAACGCGCGGCCGACCCAGAGTTGTTCGCTTCCAATCAGACGATAGCTATAGGCAGCCAGGGTTTCTAGAATCGGCGCTTCGAAACGACCCGTCGAGCGGGCGATTGAGATGGCAAGTTCGCGCTTGACTGGATCTACGTCGGGGATTAGTTGATAGTAGATGCTGCGGGCGATAATTGCTCCACGCAACTGGCGTGAGGGGTGATAGTCTAACGGCGGATCGGTTAGGTCGTAGAAACGCACGATTGCCCCTAAGATTAGTAAAAGAAAAATTGCACAATACTCTGGAGAACAATAGCGCTTTAGGGTTGTCATTTATTTATTCCTTCAGGAGGATACTGATAGATCGTAGCAATCTGATCCTGCATGATGATGGGTAATTCGTCCATCCATTTTTGCAACCGTGCGTTTGGCTTTAGGTGGTAGAAAACAACGAGGTAAATTGGGCTTTCTCCAAGCCCAATAGTTTCGTTTGCCAGTTTGGTAAAATAATAGCCAGCTTCCCCTCTCCACAAATACAGAGTTGATTGAGAATTGCTGTAAAAACGTCCACCTTCTAGAGTTTGGAGAGCCTTGATAACATGGGATTCATGCCAACGACGGCTTGCCACTCCCAATCCTTGCCTATTCAGCCGTTCAAGGCGAGATAGGCTTTCGTTCGTGTAATAAAAGAGCAGCATAATCGCCAAGGTGATACTCAAAGTCTTTCCAAGCCAGTTGTGTTGTTTCCACAAAAAATTCACAAATAGTGGGACAAGGAAGATGACCGAGAGTTGAGTAGGGATAAGCATTCGTTCCGTAAAACCGATCATAGGATCAAAAAATAGCTTTCCTATGATGACAGATGGGATATAAACTAGGCTGAACAGGATATAAAGGGGGATGAGCGGTACGGGTTGGAGCATTTGGATTGGGGAAGTTTTTCTTCTCTTTGCTTCATAAAGCCACAAGGCTATGACCATTATCATAAACCCGCTACCCAAGATAACAACCCATATTTCCCGTCCGTAAATGATTTTGACTGGTAATAACCAACCTGCCAAAGTCTGAATGATCGAAAGCCAGTTTTTTATGCCCAAAGGGGTAAAGGTTAGATCGCGGTTGAAGACTTGGTTCTCGACTTGAAAGCTTCTTGCTGTCCAGAGAAGCAGGGGGATAAGAGGGATAAGAAAGGTTAGCGCTATGTTCACCATCGTTCGCTTCCATGGCCGTTGTCTCAGAATAACAAGGAGTAATAACACGGTGACAAATGCAGCTATTCCGATATAACGTGTTAAGCAAGCTGATGCCAGACAAATCGAAGCACAAATCAAATAGATGCGCTTGTTGGTTTGATAGAAAACATCAACAAGCAAAAAACTACCTAAGATCATTGTAATGAAAAGTGGTTCGCTTAGCGCCCAGGCGTGACGTTCCAGTAAGGCACCCGAAGAAAGAGCTAACAGGCTAGAGAATAAGCTGACCAGCGCAGAGTGGGAAACTCGATAGGCAGTGGCACCAATCAAAATAATGTTCAAGCTGAATAGTATTGCATGAAAATACCGCACTGCGTGGTATGAGTCCCAACCTAGCCATTCAAAACCTGCGAGGACAACGGGAAAAGCTGGGGGATAACGAGTAAGGGGGACCAAGGTGTCCCCTGAAGTTGGATAAGCGAGGATTCTCCTGTGAGCCAAACTTCGGGCAGCACCGATATACTGGTAAGAATCAGAAATCCACCCTGTTCCCCATACCGTCGCAAAGATCACCATCCAAAAGCCAATGGCTGCAAGAAGGATTAAGCCGCTCGATAAAAGAATAACAGCAGGCTTTCTGCTCCCGAAAAATTTTAGCATAACAGGTAAAAAGGTGTTCACGCGAAAATTTTGGTGTAATCTATCTTCGGAAAGACTTGTAGTTTTCCGCCGATCGTTGCGTCAAGAATTTCCCTTCCAGCCCTCTTGTAGGCTTCGTTTGCCATTCGATAGGCTCGTTCTGAGGTTTCAAGATCGGGAAGCTGCCAGCGAAAACCTTTGCCAAAGTAATTGGCGTGGAAATGGTCTTTGTCTTCCCCCTGTGACACGACCGTGCTGTTGGGTTTTCCCTGCGTCGAGAAATTGTGGTCAACGCCGATTAGGATCACTTGGTCAAATCCCATAAAGAAAGCCAGTTGTAAGGCAACATACGTGACTGTTGCACCTTCCCACAGGCGTCCGCGTGCATCTGTGGCGAACTTTGGTCCCGTGTAAGTGGTATGGAGAAAGATTGTGCGGTCATCAGGAGGGAGAGTGAAAAAGCGATGCGATCGCCAGGATAGAAACTTTGGCATGGGCAGAGCAAGAATATCGCTTAAGCATTGTTCGATGACCAAATCGTTTATGGAGAGGTAATAAGTGGGTACAAAACCCATCTGGTCAAAGGCTAAATAGATGCGATTCATGCCGAATGTAATCTCGCCCTCGAGCTTTGAGAGATCGGTGTCTTTCAAGCTTGGTCCATTGCCGATGATAAAACATCGCTCTCCTTTGTGGCGCTGATGATAGCTATTCAATAATCGAATGCTCCGCCTGCGCCAAGGGTGAAAAGTAGCAGATGGCCATTGTGCAGCGCGCAATACTGCGTAGCGTGCTTGACTAACCGGCCGCCACAGGGCGGCGGGCAAGAGACGTTTCAGAAGAGGTGCATAGGTGCCCATTTATTCTGTGCTTAGACGGGCGGTTGCACCGCCATCCACGATGAGCGCTTGCCCGGTCATAAATGAAGATTGGGTTTCATCGGCGAGGAAATAGATGGCATGGGCGATCTCTTCTGGTTTGCCAATGCGGCCGTTGACGGTTTTGCGGGCTAAATTATCCAACCGTTCGAGAATATCGCTGCCGGAGACATGTCCCCGCCCTAAACCAGCGCGCAGCATCGGGGTGTCCACTGCGCCGGGCAAAATTGCATTCGCGCGAATGTTATCCTTGGCAAACTCAATTGCCATGGCGCGCGTGAGGGCTAACAAGCCTCCTTTGCTAGCCGCATAAGCGGCGATGTTCGCTGAAGTTGCAATTGCATGAACCGACGAAACGTTGACAATTGCTCCACCGCCCGCAGCTTTCAATAAGGGATACGCTAGCTTGACCCCTAAGAAAACCGAAGTCAGGTTAGAAGCTAAGACCGTGTTCCACTCGTCTATCGTGGTTTCCAGCATCGGTTTGGCAACCTGAACCGCTGCATTGTTCACGAGAGCGTGCAACTGGGAGGTGATCTTGTGGGTTGCTTCGAAGATGGCTTCCAGATTTTCACTGAGCGAGATATCCGCTTGAATAAAGGCGCCCTCAGCGGGAAAATCTTCCCCAAAAGCAGCCCGGTCTACTCCGATCACTTTCCAACCCATGCGAGCGAAATGAGAGACAGTTGCCCGGCCGATTCCACCTGCGGCACCTGTAATCAGCACTACTCGTTGGGATGGTTTCACAGAATTCTCCATATCGATTACACTCACAATCTAGAAATGGATTAAGGTATTCGTCACATCCTTAGGAAGCGAAGCTCGTTGAGCTATGACGATCAGGCGCAAGTCGTGTTCAGGCGATTCGAAAAAATCGCTATCGCTCCAAGGTTGAGGTAAAAAATAATTCTATCATACGGGCGAAGTGAACTGGGCATAGCGCTCTTCCAAGTCTTCACAGGCAATATCCAATCCCTGCAATAAATTTCTTAGCGTGTTGCGATGGACACGCTCCCATGCGCTTGGACTGGAATTGGCATTGTGGGGTGCCAGCATCACTTGATCCATCTTGAGCAAAGGCGAATCAAGCGGCAAGGGTTCATTTTCGAAAACATCCAATGCGGCACCGGCGATCAGCCCCCTTTGAAGAGCGTGAATCAAAGCTTGCTCGTCTACGACCGCGCCGCGAGCGGCATTGATTAAGACGGCCGTTGGTTTCATTAGTTGCAGATTCTGTTCGTTGATCAGGCGATAACTTGTGGGGTTCAGGTCGCAGTTCAGGCTTACGAAATCAGACCGCCTCAATAAATCTTCCAGACTGGTCATTTCTACTTGATTTTCGGCGACAAAATCAGGGGCGATTTCAATAATGTCATTGCCTAGGATACGCATTCCGAAAGCTCGTGCTCGGCGAATTACAGCTTTGCCGATATTGCCTACACCGACGACCCCCAACGTGCACTCGCTTAGCGAACGGCCGGGTATTTTTTGCCACTCGCCAGCTTTCATTGCCCGATCCATCCAAGGTTGGCGGCGGGCGAAAGCCAGCATATATCCCAAGACTGTGTCGGCAACCGGCAAGGTAAAGGCGTTGGGTGTGCGGCACACTCGGATGCCCAACTGCGCCGCAGCTTCTTGATCGATGGAATCTATGCCTGAACCCCATTTGGAGATAACCTTCAGGCGAGGCGCACAAGCGCGCAAGGCGCGGGCAGTATAGCTGTCGTCTCCACAGATCGTTCCGTCAAATTGTCCGGCATACGCCAAAATTTGCTCTTCTGCCAGCCGTTCTCGAACTTGGACGGGGATCACTTTTAGGCTGTAGCTTTCTAGGAGGGGCTGGAAATGATTCAGGCGAGGCAGCATGTAAGGAGCAGAAAAAAGCACTACAAGGGACATGAACAACCTCAATCTTGAGCTGTAGTAATCTCTGGATGTCGGGCAAGAAAATCGACAATGGCAAAGTCAAGTTCGTCATCAATATCCCAAGCCTGCATGGGGTCGATTTCAAACATCAAAGGTCGTTCGCCAATCCGATTGCGCCGGCGAGTCAAGATCTCGGCGGTGAAAATATAAAGACAGGAATTTTCCTCATAAACGGGTGGCAGGTCTTGGGTTTGGAGCAGGATGGCTGGATTGTGATTAATGGCGCGGCCAAGTTGATCCCATAAACGTGTTTGCAGTCGAGTGACAGAAAAAAGCGAGTCGTAAGCGGGGTAATTCTGCAGAAAGACATGTACCGCTTGGGAAATGGTCTCTGCTTTTAACAGCGGGTTGGTGCTGTGGGTCTGGAGATAGAAATCTGCCTGGATTTGGGAAACATCATAGGCTAAAATCTCATTCATGGGGACTTGGTCGGCGCGTAACCACTGCGCCCGTTCGATCAGGTGAACTTTGGGAAAATGCGCTTGTACTTCGTTGAGAATAATGGGGCTGTCTGTGTCAACGACAATGCTGTCGATTTCAGAACAGTGTTGCAAGGTTTCTAAGATATGGTGAAAAAGCGGTTTCCCGCCGAGAGGACGATAGTTTTTCCCGGGTACGCGTTGTGAATGATGACGCATGGGGACAAGAGCAACGATTTTTGGAGGGGAAATCTTAGACATCGTTCTGTTCATTGCAAATCTAGGTGGTCATTATACCGAATGGGTTCGACATTGCGATTTGGGGTGGGAACGCGATCTCCTATAAAGCGCCGCGGGTAATAAAAGGTTTGACGAAGCTGCCATGTTAAGGGCCCTGCTTGGCGGTAGCCGCGATAAGTGCCCCAAAACTGCATCACCCGAAACCAAAAGATATCCTTCCAGTGTTGTTTCAATTGTTTACTTTGATAAGCATGCCACAAGTCGGCGAGGAGATTGCTCGAAGTCAGGCGCAGGAAATCTTTTAGGGTGAAAGTTTCTTGGGGGAAGAGCCGTTTGAAAGCCATGGCTTCACGTCGGTAGCGATTATATACTGCGCGAGGTGTCTCTTGATGGACGTGAATGATCTCTGCTTCGGCTACATAAGCAATAGAGTAACCTTGTTCGATTGCCCATTTTGCCCAAGCAATATCCTCCAGACCGCTTAAGGTTTCATCGTATGGATGCTGCTGCCATAGAGAGCGGCGAATTGCCGCATTGGCGTTGTTGCAAAAAGGATGATCTTGGCGCAAATTTGTCGCTTCGCCATACCACTGAAAGAAGATTTGTCTTTCTGAGAAATAGCTGTATTCGTTGCCACGTTGTTTCCCATAGCTCAGGGCGATTCTTTCATCTCCAAAAGGAGCGAGCAGTCGTTCGAGCCAATCGGGATAGACGGGATAGACATGGGCGCTGGCAATTACCACGCACTCGTAAGTAGCGCGGGCAATACCCCGATTGAGCGAACGTCCAAAGGTGAATTCCTGCGGCTCGATGCGCACAATTTGTGCCCCATAGCTCTTGGCAATCTCGACCGTTCGATCGGTTGAGCCCGAGTCGACTAAAATCACCTCCACTTGTTTTACGGTTTGATGGGCAATCCCTTCCAATAAACGCCCAAGCCATTTTTCTTCGTTGTATGCTCGGATGACAACCGAGCAGGAGGGTTGGCTACGAGGACACAAAGTTACTGATCAAACTCCAAATGACAAGGCACACACTGCACAGGGCAATGAGAAGGGCAAGGATGCCGAAAATCAGCATGAAGTTTGAGCCGACTGCGCGCTGTTCTAAAACAGCTTCGCTCGGATTTTCGGGGTTATAAAACACCCGCACCTGAGCACCCAGTGAATAACGGGCGAGTTCCGCAGCCGCCTTTGCCGATGAGGAATACGTTTTTCTTGCTCCAAAGGTGATTTTATCCCCTTGATAGGATGTTCCCGCCACCTGATAGGTATATTGTACATAAGGGTAATAGGAAATTTGTAGATCACCCTCCGAATCATGGCTGCGGCCTTGACGCACTCCAGAAAGGGTAATTTGAGCAACGGCTGATGGCCAACCTTGGCTCGCAGCAGCTTTTTGGCTTTGCTTCCGGCTGGTAATGACTAGCCAGACCCCTAGGGCGCCGAACACAAGGAAGAAAATCCCCCCACACAGCGGGCCGACCAATGTGGAAAAAAGATTGTTGTCCATACGTTTCTCGCATTCCTTTTGAACTTATCTCGACTGATGTTTATGGGAATCGTTCCACCCCTCACCAGTTTTCATCCTTTTCATATCCTAATGCTTCAACCAAACCCTTACAATATTCCTTGAACACTTCTTTGTGCAAAGGTGTAAATGTTTCGCGCCATGCGCCTGCTTTCCCTTTGCGAAAAGTCGGTGAATGTTCGGGTCGGATGCGACTTTCAAGCAGTTGAAGGGCGTCTTCGATCGGCAGGCGCAGATCAAAACCCCGTTGTAAGGCATGGTGTAAGATTTGCAATAGGTATTCTTGGCGATTATTCAAAAGATCTTCATAACGGATCGTGAGCACATTCGGTTCTTTTAGCCAGCCGAAAAAGGGGGCTAAGCGCATTGCGAGAGAAGGCAAGGGGGGATTCGCTTGCGGAACGCCCTGAATCGTTGCCCTTAAGCGCTCATCAAAGGTGGAAAGCTCATGCGCAAAATAGGCATGATGAACGTGGCGAGGCTCCATTTCGGTGATGTAATGGACATGGGAAATAGCTATATCGCGCGGATCACGGATGATGAAATAGGTTGCAAACGAGGCTGAAGTGAGCAATTCCGAGACCAATGGTGAAGGATGAAGATGTCCATATCCGATGTCACCGGGCAGAAAGCGTTTTAAGTTGGCGATAATTTCCTGATCAGCGCGCTCGCGACCGCTATCTCCTTCGTACATCACAATGGCTGGCAAACCGCTGTCGACGGCAGGTCCCAGCTCCTGAAAGGCTTGTAGAATTTGGGTAAGCAGATGAGTGCCGCTCTTGGGAATAGAGTTTGCAAACAGGATGGGGAGACCTTGCATTGTGAAGCGGCGATAGCACAGTTGTTGGCGCAGGCGGCGAAAAAGACGCCGCACCAACCGCGCCCCGGTCAGCCAAGCAGGTTGAGTGAGGGGGCGAGAAGATTTAAGTATCAACGTTTTTTCTCACCCGTGGCAAATGCTTTGTGAGTAAGAACATGCCTTGGCTCAGGATCGATCAGAGTGAAGGTTATCTAGCTAAGAGGATTATAGCCCAAATGAAGGTTTATGGACAAAATCCACTTCAGGGAGGTACAAACGGCTTTAGAAAACCTCGCTTTTTACATACGATAGCTGTTCGACGATAAAGCCTTCTTTGATCTTGAAGATCTCTACCCCTCGCAACGTCTTTTGTTCTCTTTGTGCGTCGAGCCATTTTAACCGATAGCAAACCATACAACGATTGCCCATACCGAAGAGCTACTCGATCTCAAAGTGAAGTTGTTCCTTTTGGGCGAAGGTTTGTTGCCAAGCTTGGCCGATCACTTCCTTGCCGCGATAGACTGTACCGTGTGGAGCAGGTTCTGCTGCCTCAAAAATGCAATCTGCGCTCAAGAAATTCAGCATTTTCGAAATCTCTTGCTGGTTTAATACCTCAATAAACTCTAACACCAAGCGACTTGCGGCTTCAATTCGAGCCAGTTTCATGCTTATGTATCCTTTCCGTCTTGGGGAAGCCAGGAAAATCCGCGCTGTTCCGGACGAAAGTGCAGTTGCGGCTGCTTTGTTTGGGTTGATAAAGAGCCTGATCTGCTTGGCGTAATCACTCTTGAAGGTCGATCCGTGGATCGCTGCTTCGCACAGCTCCTATGCTTATCGTTATTTTCAGCGACCCCGCTCAAGTGGGAAAATCCTTTTGCGCTACACAAAGACGCAATTTTTCTGCTAAGTGTGTTTGTCTTAAACCAGTGGCGGGCAAGAGGAGTACAAAGTTAATTTTGATTGATTATCCGATTGGCTTCGATGACCGCTTGCTCGGCGTTGGGAGCGTAGCCATCTGCCCCTACTTTCGACCAAAGGTTGGGGTATTGATTAAAGGGATACCCTCCTACTAAGATCTTGGGAGAATCTTGACCTTTTGAACGGCGTACCAGACGAATAACTTCTTG
>CAKZNJ010000503.1 GCA_937129505.1 uncultured Anaerolineae bacterium
TTACCGATCTGCCGAAATGGAACGACCCCTTCGGCAGCTTTGCTCCTCAGCGCGCCGCGCTTCCGCCACGACCGTCAAGGATTATTGGCTTATCTTCCTGCCTTGCGCGAGATGGCGATGCGCCTATCTTATCGCTTTGGGGCGACGTTTTACACCCCATATCGCCAAGATCGAGTTGATTCTTTTGCGGAGGAAATCGTGCTCAGCCCTCAGGATATCGATCAGTTCCTGCAAACGCCATTGGTTGCTCGCCTAGCATGTCTGACCTTAGAGGGGAAGCCACACGTGGTGCCTGTGTGGCAGGAATGGGATGGCAAATCCTTCTATGTTGCCGCCTGGCAGGGATCGCAATGGGCGGTTTTCTTGCGCAGAAATCCCTCTGTTTCGCTGACCATCGATGAACCCTGGACGCCCCTGCGCAGAGTTGTCGCGCGCGGGCAGGCTTTCCAGCTTGAAGATTCAGATTACCCCGGCGGTACTCAGGCGTTGGTTACCCGTCTGCGTCGACGCTATTTGGGAGATGTTTTTCCCAAGCGGCTGAAAGGCAAAACCTGGCAGGCTTTTCGCATCCAGCCCGATTCGCTGCGCGGTTGGAAGGGATTGCCACTGGTCTCATGAACCTCAAGGCTCGTTTAGACATCCTGAGCGCCTTGTTGATTATCTTGTTTGCGCTTTTGAGCTGGGAGGGGGCTGTACACCTGAGCCGTATGCCTGTCTATCTTCTGCCTGCCCCTAGCCGTATTTGGATGACCTTTTGGCATGATCCGCTTTATTTTTTGGATGCCCTTTTGGTGACTCTGGGGGAAGCAGTCGGCGGTTTGTGTATGGGTTTACTGGCTGGGATCGGCGTTGCTGTGTGGGTAACCCTCCAGCCGCGTTTAGAAAGCGGCGTGATGACCTTGGCTTTGTTGATCAAATCTATGCCATTGGCAGCCATTGCCCCTCTACTGACCATTTGGCTTGGTTTCGGCGTCTTACCCAAGATGATCATCACCGCCCTGTTGACCTTTTTCCCTGTGCTGGTCAATACCCTTGTCGGCTTACAAAGTGCTGATGGCGATATGCTTGACTTGATGCGCGTCCATCGGGCGACAAAGTGGCAGACTCTGCGATACCTACGAGCTTGGCTGGCGTTGCCTTATCTTTTTGCAGCGTTAAGAGTAGCCGCTCCGCTCTCACTGATGGGAGCCGTGATTGCGGAGTGGACCGGGGCGGGGAAGGGGCTAGGGCGGGTGATGTGGCTTTCATACTCAAACTTGAACTTACCTCCCCTCTTTGCTGCGATCTTTGTTGTTTCGATTGTCAGTATCTTAATTTATTTACTGATGGTCTGGCTGGAGCATCGTATGATGCCCTGGCGCATGCCGTCAGTTGATTAATCTTACAAGGAGGATTGCAATGACGAAATACGTTCGAATGGGGTATGCTTTATTCTTCATCACTCTGGTTGCCTGCGGGTCAGGCAGTCCAAGTAACCCTACCCCCTCACCTGAACCCTTTAGCATGACGTTTATGGCGGGTTACAAACCACAGGCAAATTTGCCGTTTGTTGGTGCCTATGTGGCGCAAGAAAAAGGCTATTTCGCCGAAGAGGGTTTGCAAGTTCAAATAGAACATTCGGCTGGTCAAGGCGAGCACGTCCAATTGTTAGTGGCGGGAAAAGTACAAGTGACCACCATGGATGCGGCGACCGTCTTACAGCGGCGTGCGGAGCCTGGTTTGCCGGTGGTCTCGATCGCTTTGATCGGCCAGCGTGGCCAGCAAGCCTTTGCTGCTCTCGCCGAGCAAGGAATGGACACTCCCAAGGATTGGGAAGGAAAGAATGTAGGCTATAAAGGCACCCCTCCACCCGATCTTTTCGCTTTATTGAGCGCCGCTGGAGCGGATGTCAATCAGATCAATTTGGTCAATGTGGGTTTCGACCCTCGGGTGTTGACAGAAGGCAAAGTGGATGTTTATCCCCTCTTTAAATCCAATGAACCTTACCTAATCCGTCAGTGGGGATACGAGATTGTTCTTTGGGATGCCGCCGACTACGATGTCCCGACCTTGGGTTTGACTTATGTCTCTAGTCAAGAATTTATTGCAAATCATCCAGGCGAGTTGAGAAGTTTCTTGCGGGCAGCGATCAAGGGGATCGAATACGCTGCCAACCATCTCGATGAGGCGGTGCAAATCGTTCTCAAATACAGCGGCCCGCAGAGTGATGCAGCTCACATGCGTTATATGTTAGAAACCGAGTTGAAAGACGCTCAAAGCCCCGAGGGATACGGCAGCCAAACCCTTCAGCAGTGGCAAGCTTTAGCGGATATGCTATTAAGCTATCAAGCGTTACCCAAAGAAATTGCGGTTCAAGATGCGTTTACTGCAGCATTGCTGCCGAGCGCTGAGCCATAGATTCGGCCGCCAAGGAAGGCTTGAGACCGCTGCAGTCTATTTCCCTAGCCACCACGCAACCAGGTAATAGCCCAAAACTCCTGCCCAGAGCCATGAGTCGATGCGGTCAAAAATCCCGCCATGGCCGGGCAGGATGTGGCTTGAGTCTTTCACACCGGCTTGTCGCTTGATCATACTCTCCCCTAGGTCACCGAGCGGGGTGAGTGCCGATAAGATCAAACCCAGAACCGCACCCTTCCATGCCGCAATCGTGGTGCCGGGTTCGGCGCCAAGCCTCCACACGGCAGCCAAAACCCATCCCGATAAAGCGCCGCTGATCAATCCACCCCAGTAGCCCTCCCAAGTTTTATGAGGGCTAAGACGAGGGGAGAAGGGGCGTTTGCCGAAACGACTGCCAACCAGATAGGCGCCGCTATCCGCAAGCCAAACGGCTGGCAAAGCAATCAGAAACCACCACTTCCCTTCTGGCAAAGAACGCAGCGCCAGCATGTAGGAAGCCAGCCAACCGCAATAGATCATGCCCATGAGAGAGACCGCAAAATCCGTCG
>CAKZNJ010000504.1 GCA_937129505.1 uncultured Anaerolineae bacterium
ATCCCGATCGCACGAGCGGCGGTCATTTGACCTTCTCCAACCGATTGCAGCGCGCCACGTAAGATTTCCATCTGGTAGGCTGAGCTGATGATGCCTAGTGAGATTGATCCTGCCCAAAATGGACTTAGGTTTATCAAACGCCCCGAAAGAAGAAAATAAAGAATGAAGAGCAAAGCGATAGGAGGCACGCCGCGCATCACCAAACTGTAGATGGCAGCAATGCGGGAGACCCACCCGCCGCCGTAGTTATAAAGCAATGCCAGCAATAAACCCACGATAAGGCCAAGAGGAAGGGCAACCATGGTCACCGCAACGGTGACCGAAGTGCCCTGTAAAATGTAGGAGAAAAATTGGCTTGCCATTCAATAAGGAGCGTTGGCAAACATGGGCAGGGAATTTGCCCTGCCCATCTTTTTCTAAGTAGTCTACTCGGTGAAATATTTCTGCGCGAGCTGATCAATAAATCCTTCTTGTTGCAACTGCTTGAGGATGTCGTTGATGGCTTTGGCTAATTCCGTGTCACCTTCGGGTAAGACGATGTTCATAGGTCCACTGGAGAGCACGGCGGTGTAGACAATCTTCAGCCCGCCAATCTTCTGTGCTAAAGATTTCGCTGGAATGGCATCTGCCATCATGACTTCGATGCGTCCATTTTTCAGATCAAGAGCTGCCTGATCCGCTCGGTCGTAACGGGAGAGGTTTTCTTCGGGGATTTTCAAGACATTGGTTAGCCAATCATCCTGAGTCGTACCGCTCTGAACGCCCACTTTGTATTGAGCTACGTCTTCGGGTTTGGTGATGCTGCCGCTGAACGTTTCAGCCACGAGGAAGGCATCTTCAGCGGTGAAGTAAGCTTCGCTGAAATCAACCACCTTGTCACGCTCTTCGGTGTAATTAAACGCCGAAATGGAGCAGTCAATTTTGCCTTCTTGCACACCAGCGATCAGACTGTCGAAGGGCATGTCCACCCACTCAACCTTTACCCCAAGCCGTTTGCCAATTTCTTCCATCAATTCGATGTCAAAGCCGACCTTGTTGCCGCTTTCGTCAACGTATTCAAAAGGTGGGTAATCCGCGCTGGTGCCGACCTTGATAACGCCAGCTTGTTTGATTTTTTCGAGGTGGCTTTGGGTGCCTCCACCGCAGGCAGTGAAAAGCAGGCTTAAGAGAACGCCAAGGGTGATTAGCCAGTAGAATTTTTTCATTTCTCCATCCTTTAAAAAGTCTGAGGGTTCGCAAATCTTTTTTGCTATATAAACCATACCACAACTCAAGAGAGTTAGACAAGTGAAAAATGTCACCAACCGTAATGCGCCTATTTTTTTAGGCTGGTTGAGCCATCAATTCCGGCATAGTTTCCAAGTACAAGATCTCTTGGTCGTCGTTGTAAGAGAGCAGCTCAGCATAGCGTCCCCAATTGATTAGAGTATCTAATTGTCGTTCGGCTTCTTCCTTATGGAATTCGAGCTCTAAGGCGGTCAGGATGACCCCAACCGTCAGGGCTCGTTTTTCGGAGGAACTCAACATACTTAACAACCAGCGTACTAAAGGCAGGCGACGGATTCGCGTGGCAAAGATTTCTTTGCGGGCAAGGATGCTGGCTTCAGCAAAAGTCTCTCCCAACGGGGTTAGGGTGATATCACCTTTGGCAATGGTAGCAAATCCGAGCAGTTCGGCCGCCTCGGTAAGGCTCAATATGTGTCCTGAGTCGACGTTCAGCTCCTCACTGAGTCTGTAGATGTCTGCGCGATTGGCAGGCATTTCGGCTAAGTTTTCGAGAAAACCCGCTAGGTCGGTAATCGTTACTTTGGGGAGTGAACGGGTAATGCCCGGCTCGCCCGGGGCACTGCCCAGTTCGACATTTTCTGGTTGCGTTTGTCCGGCGAGCATACTGTAAACTTGGTCGATGAGGGCTTGAAATTCATCTGATTTGCGTTGGCGCGGATGGGGTAGGGTGATCGTCAGTTCGGATAAGATGCGACCGGGTTCTTTATCCATCACCACAATTCGATCTGCCATGAAAACTGTCTCTTCGATGTTGTGGCTTACCAAAAGGATAGCCTTGGTGGGTATTTTGCCTGTTGTCCAAAGCTCCATTAGTTCATTGCGGAGGGATTCTGCACTCAGCACATCCAAAGCTGAAAACGGTTCATCCAAGCAGAGCAATTCTGGTTCGACAGCCATTGCCCGGGCGAAACCTACTTTCTGGCGCATCCCACCGGAAAGTTCGCGAGGATAGGCGGACTCAAAACCGTCCAGTCCAACGCGATCGATCAGATCCAGGGCACGCGGGGTGCGAATATTGGCCGGCACGCCACGAGCTTTTAAGGCGAGTTCGACATTCTCCAGAACCGTCAGCCAAGGAAAGAGGGCGAAAGTCTGAAAAACGATAGAGGCATAGGGATTCACACCTTCCAACGGTTGATCGCGATAAAGCACCTTTCCCTCAGAAGGTTTTTGTAAACCGGTGATGATTCTGAGAAGCGTACTTTTGCCGCATCCGGAAGGCCCGAGCAAGGCGATAAATTCACCTTCAAAAACGGTCAAATTTACATCTTGGACGGCGGTGAAGCGGCGCGAGCTACTGGTGTAAAT
>CAKZNJ010000505.1 GCA_937129505.1 uncultured Anaerolineae bacterium
TGCGGTGCGACCCACACAACTTCCTTCTGGCCGACCAACAAAGCGTTAAATCGTTCATCAAGGTGGGGAACAAACCCGCTGAAATAGCGCAAATTAGGTGCAGTGGTGATGGCAACCAGATCCAGACCAGCATTCGCCATCTGAGCTTTTAGGTTTTCGATTCTTTCCAAAAATACACTCATCAAAATTTCCCTTCCCTCATTCGATAGTTAAGATTTGGGGATCGATGGGCAAATCGGCAAAGACTCGCCATTCCTCTATCTCCGAAGGAGGAGGCGGCTCACTGCCTCCCTTGCGGCTCGGTCTCCATCTGATTCTATTGCCTAACTCTACCATAAATTCAGCGTATTTGAAGGGAGCTAAGATTGCATCGATCACCGGCACCCCTAAGACATCCTGCATCTTCTGGTAAAAGCCATACTCGGCTGTGCACCCTAGGATCAACACTTCAGCGCCATCCTCTTCAACCGCTCTGCGCCCCTCCTCTATCAATCTCTGACAAGTCTTTTCCTCGTCCGCTTGAAAATCATGGACTCCCAAATCAACTGCACGCATGGAAGCAAGACGATGTTCATGCCCGTAAAAAATCACATTTTCACGCATTTTAGGGATCCATTTTGTTCGTCCCACCAGAACGGAAAACGTGTTTCCCAGGTTACAAGCAATGGCGGTCGCAGATTGACAAGGTGCCAACACCATGGCATTTCCAGAGACTTCTCGCGCTTCTCGCAAGCCAACATCGTAAAAGCAACCGATGACGATCGCATCATAGCGAGGTGCGGCAGCATAGGTAATTCGCACGATATCTGCCACCACCAGCGCTTCATAAGCATGATATTCGAGGTGGCGGGGGCGGTCAGAGGGGAGGGAGACAACCTTAATGGTTGTCTCCGACCGTTTCACCTCGGCGAGGATTCGCTCCGTATCCGCATCAAACGCTGTTGTCCCAACAGGGTTAATCCACAAAATGCGCATCTTAGAGTTGTTATTGTTTTCTACCATTCGTAAACCCTAAAACTTGTAACGTTTCTGGATCAACGATAACACCATAAGACTTTTCCGCGATGGTTGGCGTGATGTACTCATTGCGGACATCTTCGACTACTTTCTCAACCGGTCGTTCGAGCGGATCTCCCCACCCTGCGCCAGTACCGGTCATAACCCGGATGATGTCATTGGTATTCAGGGTCAAACCACTCGTAACAGCATACCTTTCTTTCTGACCGTTCGCTCGTTCGATAATCACATGGTTGGGCGAACCGGGTTCTCCCCCCAGCAAGGGCCAAGGCGGATTTTTATCGCGCGTGTAGGCAACGGTCAGCCAGGCATTATCCGAGCGAATCCGATAATCAATCCGCACCCCCTTGCCACCGCGATGGTAACCGGCTCCACCCTCCAGATCGTGGAAACTCAGGTAATCCACCGTCACCCCATAGCGCGCTTCAGCTACTTCCGCCGGGCAGTTATAGGTTTCTCCATGTAAAGCAGAGAACTGACCGGAGTTGCCGTCTTTCTTCGGAGAACCTCCCCACCCTCCTAATTCGGGTTCGATGACCGCATAGGGACGGCCAGTATCCGGATGGATTCCTCCGAACAGCGTGCCACACACCGAAGCAAAACCACCAGCCGGCAAGCATTCGGGGATCTTCTCCGCTAAACAACGGACAATCAGATCATGCAGACGGATAGTGATCTCGTAGTAGATTCCTTGGGCAGCAGGATATATGGGATCAAAAACGCTGCCTTTGCGGGTAATCACTTTCAAGGGACGGAAGGTACCACCATTGGCAATCCTCTCCGGCGAAGTAATCCCTTTGAACGCAATTTGGCAGGCCGTGATCGCTTCATCGCGGCTCATATTGAACGGTCCTTTATCCTGATCGGGGTTGCCGCTCAAATCGATGATAAATTCATTATCGGTAATCTCGATTTTGACGACATAATCTGGCCCATTATCCTGAGGCTCTACTAATTCATAGACGCCCTTCGGCAAGCGTCGAATGGCATCCAAGCTAACCTGCTCACCGTAGTCCAGATACTCCTTCACCGCATGGAGGAAGACATCCTTACCGTATTTATTGACAATCTCAAGGACGCGCCGTTCACCAACGCGCACCGAGGCAACCTGTGCCCACAAATCGCCGGTCAGGAAATCGGGCATACGGCAGTTGGAAGTCAGGATGTCAAAGACTGAACGGATCGGTTGCCCTCGAGAAAAGAGCTTTACCGCCGAGAGGATTATCCCTTCTTGAAAGATCTCTGTTGCATTCGTAGACATGCTGCCTGGTACCATCCCGCCCACGTCATTCCAGTGAGCAATATTTGCCGTCCAAGCGACAATTTCGCCGTTGTGAAAAACTGGCATGGTCAGGATGACATCATTCAAGTGGGTGACACCGCCAGTATAGGGATCGTTGGTGATGAAAATGTCCCCCGGCTCGATTTCATTGGGCGAATCGTATTTCTCAATCACCCGTTTGACAGCCTTATCCAAAACGCCGACAAAAGCGGGAATACCCGCCCCCGACCCCGCCAGCTCGCCATTGCGATCGGTGATACCGGTGCCCATATCGAGTACTTCGTAGATGATCGCGCTCATTGCGGTATGGCGCAACGCAGCAAACATCTCATCGGCTGCAGCTTGAAGGGAATTTTGAATAATCTCAATCGTTATCGGATCGTAATGGGATGTCATAGAAATACCTCCTCTATCTCGCCGTCCAAATCTGATAGTTTCCATAATCATCGATTTCGCAGGGTAAACCCGGTGGAATCACAATCGTCGCACCTGATTCTTCTACTACAGCCGGCCCGCTGAATTTCATGCCCGGTTCGAGCAATTCGCCCGCATAAATTGTGGAAAGATGGATTCCATCCTCGATAAAGTCCACCTTGCGCTGACCCTTGATAGCATCCTCCAACTTCCTGCCGCTGGGTTGAACCTTTTGTGGTTTCAATTTGTCCACCTCGGCAATAGCGATCAGGTGATAGCAAACCAGTTCAACAGGGGCTTTAAGGCGATAGGTATACTCTCTCTCATAATCCGAGTGGAAGGTCTCCAAAATTTGGGGCAGGGTCTCAGCAGTAATCTCTCCGTTGGGCATTGTGATCTCGACTGAATGCTCTTGATTTTGATAACGACAACGTCCATAACGGAGAAAACGAACCTGAGAGGGGTTGAAACCTTCTGACACATAGGCATCGAGCGCTTGTTTTTCTAAAGCCTTAAACGTGCGGTTCAGTTCTTCAGCAGCTCCATTTGCCGAAAGCTCCACAATTTGGGTTAAGAGAGTATCTCGCCTTAGGTCACTTAACAACATGCCCCATGCTGAGAAGACTGCCGAAAGCATGGGGATGACGACTTTTTTGATACTTAATTCGCGCGCTAGGGCACAGGCATGCATTCCTCCCCCGCCACCGAAGGCTACCAAGGTGAAATCGCGCGGATCATGCCCCCGATTGACGGAGATCAACTTGATAGCATTGACCATATTGTTGTTCGCAATGCGCACAATACCCTGTGCCACTTCGTAGGGAGGTAGGTTTAGCTTCTGAGAAAGTCTCTCCAAGGCAGCCTGGACTCCATCCATGTCTGCCTCAAGAGTTCCGCCGCAGAAATAATGGGGATTGATGCAGCCTAAGGCAAGATTT
>CAKZNJ010000506.1 GCA_937129505.1 uncultured Anaerolineae bacterium
TACTACTACCTCCACCAACTTATCCGCTGACTCTTGAATCCCCACTGAGACCCCCACTTCAACGCGAGAATGAACGCCTCCCAACAGGTCTTTAAGCGAGCGTTGTGTCTGTTTACCAAAAATATCCCACAATGCCATCTCCAAACCAGCTTTTGCCATCCGATGGCCGCGAATCCACGCCACTTTTTGACGATAATCGGTTGGATGGTTCAATACACTACCCACTACGGCTGGGATGATAAATTCTTGCAGGATATGCCAGGAAGTGCCTGCGGTTTCGGAAGAGTAACCGGGATCCCAATCGGCTACACACTCGCCGTATCCTTCCACACCTTCTGCTCGCACGATGAGCAACAGACAATCTCGTGTGACACTACGCCCGAAGGAGGTCTCAAACGGTGAGCGTAAGGGCATCCTCAAATGGATAACGTCAATTTGTTCGATTTTCATAACGTATGATCTCCGTGACTCAGAACATACAAACTACGAGAAGGATTACCCTTCAAGTAAATAAAATCGGTGACATAGTAACCATGTCGAAAAAGTGCAGGAAAGATTTGGCGGCTGTGCAGTCGCCACTCCAAAGCTAAGGTGAGGTCCTCTTGTTTGATCAACGAATAATCCGAAGGAATTTCAACCAAAAGGATGCCCGGGTACTCTTCGGTTGGCAATTGCGCCTCCTCCACATCAAAGGGAAAACGGATCTCGCCTGGATAGGGCAACCCATCCGTCCGCAAACCGCTGGAGTTAAGGATCTCGGCACCGGCTGCCAAATAATGCGCGAGGTCCAACGGTTGCCGCACCTGTCGACTTAGGCGCCGATTGACCCGTTGTGAATGCACCCACCAATCTACCTCGAAGCGATCGGTCGGCGTGCCCGCATTCAAGCCGTCGCGCAGATTGCCATAATAGTCCAGATGGTAGGTATTGCACACTGCACTCAGCTTTGAAATATTCAAATGGGCATTCCGGCTTAGAAGAGGATCATAAGTCCACGTAATGCGATCGATGCCTTGCTTGCGCACCATCTGCCACTGCGCCCGTTTTAGCAAAAAACCCAACCCGGCGTTGCGATGATCCGGATGTACGCCAAGCATGTGAGAATAATGCATCAGGCGTGGCCCATCGGGAGTTTGGTAAATAGCCGGCAATCCAAACACAAAACCCGCCAACTGTTCCATTGATCGCCGACCTTCATGCAGTGGATAGGCACCAATACAAATCCCTCCGTGTTTTACAGCCGAAATCAGCAGGTGGGCTGGAATTACTTCAGTCTCATTGCCAGGCCAGACAATGCGCTGCAATTCCTCGACCGCAAAGAACTCCTCGGCTTCACTAAGAAGGTGTAGCTGATAGGAATGTTGGTTCATGCTTCCCCACCAACTCGGATGTTCTGCCAGAGGACGTTCCACCAGTTTTTGGCACGTAGGTAATCGATTCGTTGGGAAAGGCGGCTCGGCATAAGGCGGAAGACGCGTGGCAAAGTATCTAAGGCGCAGGTATGATTGACAGCTAAATAATCCAGCCAAAAAACCGAAACGGGTGAGCGCGGCAGGCTGGTCTCAAGGAAAATCGTCAAGGCGCGGAGGAAGGGAGGAGCAACATAGAAAAAACGTCTGCGTTTTTCCAAAACTTCCATGATGGTTTCAACGACCGCACAAAAGCTCAGCATTTCCGGACCTCCCACGTCATAAATCTGGTTCAGGGTTTGCTCCTCTTCCAGTCCCCAAGTAACAACTGTTGCTAAATCCTCAACCCAAATGGGTTGTAGCAATGTTTTGCCATCGCCTGGGACAAAGAACAAGAAGGGAATAAAAACCAGCAATTGGGCAATGCCGTTGGTAAAAGTATCTCCTTCCCCAAAAGCCACCGCTGAACGGAAGATTGTGTAATTCACCCCCGCATTTCGAATCGCTTCTTCTGCCAGACCCTTCGCTTTACTGATCGGAAAAGCCGAAAAGCGATCTGCACCTAAATGGCTTAGATAAACCAACCGCTTAATCGCCGATTCTCTTGCAATCTGTGCTACGAGACGCGTCCCTTCAATGTCTATGCGCATTAGATCAGCGTATGCTCCTTGACGCTCGACGCTCGCCAAGTGGACAACTACATCCACCCCATTCATCGCTGAGCGTAATCCTCGTGGGTCGGCGACACTGCTCACCGCAATTTCGACCGGCACTCCCTTAGGCACCCGCGGAGAATGCTTGGACGGCCGAATCAGCAAGCGCACTTGATGACCCGCATCGACTAACTTGGGTACTAATGACCGACCGATAAAGCCGGTTCCACCAGTAACTAAGATCTTCACCGAAAACCTTTACTCAGTAACCTTAGGATTCCTTACTGTCGTTGGATGATCCACTTCAAATAGCTCCATCCTAACGATCCGCAGAGCACATCGCAGGGAATCGATGCGCTTCTCATGCATCGGAGACCGCTAGAGCCGCAAGGACGGTCAGGATTGGGGGTAGCGCTCACCATCGTCCTTGGCCCTTAGAGGTCTTTCTGCTGGACAGAGATTATTTTATCGCGTTTCCTGCTCTTGAAAATGCCTTGCAAAAGCGTTCAACGCTACCCAGTACGATTTCCACCCAAAACCGACGATTTTACCCATGCACACGGCGGAGATCAAAGAACGGTGTCGAAATTCCTCTCGGGCATACACATTGGAAAGGTGCACTTCAATGACAGGAATTTGGATAGCAGCTATCGTATCACGGAGTGCAACCGAGGTATGCGTGTAACCGCCTGGATTAAAGATGACCCCCGCTGCCCATTCTTGGGCTGCTTGTAAGGCATCGATTAAAACGCCCTCAGAATTGGACTGATAGCAACGAACGGCTAAGCCTAGCTTTTCCCCCTCCGTGATCAGGCGTCGATTAATCTCCTCCAAACTCATCGAACCGTAAAACTGAGGTTCTCGTTTCCCCACTAAGTTCAAGTTCGGCCCATGGAGAACAAGAATTTCCTTCATTTTACAATCCCTTTCTCTTGGCAGGCTCTGAGCGCGTCGAGTAAGATTGACTCATCGGGAATGCGCACGTTAACGCGCACACGGCCAATGGATTCAGGTAAAGCAAAACGCAGCTCACCGAGCTGTCTTTTTTTGTCTGTCTGCATCGCCTGAACGATATGTTGGGGGGAATAGTGTGCCGGCAGACGAGTGGGCAAGTCGAGCTGCTGCAACGAATACTCAATCCGTTCCTTCACCGCCCATGGACAAAGACCTAGCTCTGCCGCAAGGTGGCTCTCTGCGACCATTCCCATCGCCACTGCGAATCCATGGAGAATTTGATAATTGGAAAGCCTCTCCAAGGCGTGAGCAACCGTATGACCAAAATTCAATGCCGCTCGTATCCCTCGCTCGTAAGGATCTTCTTCAATCACTTTGACCTTAACCCCCATAGCACGATGGATAACCTCAGCCAAATTCTGTTGAATAGCAGGATCGCCCCTTTCACAGAGCGAAAACAACACCGCATCACCGATCACCCCTGCTTTCAGGATTTCCGCCATCCCTGCCCGCCATTCTTCAGGCGGCAGGGTCGACAAGGTTTCGGGGTCCGCCAAGACCAGACGTGGAGCATGAAATGCACCGATAAGATTTTTGCCTTGGGGCAGATCAACGCCTGTTTTGCCCCCCAAGCTGGCGTCCGCCATTGCGAGTAAGGTAGTCGGAAGAGCTACCCACGCAATCCCTCGCATATAGGTCGCCGCCGCAAACCCACCAATATCACTGACAACCCCTCCTCCCAAAGCGATCAGACAACTCGTCCGATCCACTCCAGACTGAGTCATTTCTGTCCAGACCTGCTGAACGGTCAGAATATTTTTTGTTTGTTCGCCAGCGGGCAGTACCAGAGTGGATACCCGAAATCCGTTATCTTCTAACTGTCCTCTCACCTCTTTTAGGTAATGAGCCGCAACATTTTGGTCGCTCAGGACGAAAACCGATCCCTTCAGTCCTAGTTCGGGCAAGATTTTGCCCAGCGCCGTTCGCCCGCCTTTATGAATGCGTACCGCATAACCCGCCCCCATCCCACGAACAAAGAACACCCCTAACTTGAGTTGGATCTCCCACACAATCTCCTCAACCAGACGGCTATCTACCGGCACTTGGTGTTCGAAAGATAGGTAATGAGGTAAGCGTTCGCTCAGCAGCGTTTCGAGCTTAACAGCCAGATCCTGAGCTAATAGGGGGCGTTGGTTCTCATCCAAGCCCAATCGCTGTAATAGGGTAGGATAGGAAGCTTGTAGGCAGATGACTTGACCGCTCGCTTCACACAATTTTCGGTTGCCGACATCCAATAGCGCCCCTCCGCCCAAGGCTACCACTTGATTGGAAGAAGGAGCAACTCGTTGTAAAGCTTCACGTTCTAGTTTGCGAAAACCCTGTTCTCCTTCTAGTTCAAAGATCTGGGGGATGCTCTGAGCAGCAGTCCGCTCGATCAGCTCGTCCAAATCCACAAAGGCTAAGCCTGTTCGCTCAGCCAAGTGGTTGCCAATCGTTGACTTTCCTGATGCCGGAGGCCCGTAAAGATAAATATTTCCCATTACCAAAACAGATGCTCTCCTCCATCCAGTGAGAAATCGTTGAGGTTCATTTTGGGTAACTGTTCGAAGCGTTGCAGTTGCTCCTGGAGTGAATCACCACCTAGTTTTTCACTCAGGGCATCGGCAAGCACGAATGCCACCATCGCTTCGGCAATCGGCACAGCGCGCGGGACGGGGCAAAAATCAGAGCGCTCGTAACGTGTCTGAGTCTCTTCCCCTCTGAGCAGATCAACAGATGGTTGAGGTTTCAATGTGGTAG
>CAKZNJ010000507.1 GCA_937129505.1 uncultured Anaerolineae bacterium
GATCCCAGAACACGAATCAAAGGAGTTTGATGGTGTTCCTTCAACGCCCCAAAAAATACAAACGAAAACAATACACGTTTCTCGATTTGCTCGTCTTTCTTGTGCCCATGCTGGTCTTCTTGATCATCTTGTATGGCACCTTAGTTTGGACCATCTACGTTTCGTTCACCGATTGGAAAACCATCACTCCCAACTATCAGATTGTCGGCTTCAAGTGGTATCAGTTTCTCTTTGCCCAACCGCGCTTTTGGCTTGACGTACAAAACAACCTAAAATGGCTGATCCTTGGGGTGTTCCCGACTGTCGTCTTAGCCATTTTTCTAGCCTACCTACTCGAGCTTTCCCCTTTCCCTGGTGTCGAATCCTATGTCCGAACCTTGATCCTTTACCCCGTTGCCATGTCCTTTATTGTCACGGGGACGATTTGGTCATGGATGTACGAACCAAATCGCGGCGTATTCAACACGCTGCTCAGAGAAATCGGCATCAACAGCCAATTGCGCTTTACCACCGATCCACAGACCGCGACCTATTGGCTCATCCTGATCTTTATCTGGCAATATCTCGGCTTTGCGGTCATTATCACCCAATCCTCCTTCCGCACGGCTGAACTGCAGGAGATGATTGAAGCCGCCACGGTGGATGGAGCAGGGAAACTGCGTATTCTCTTTTCGGTTGTTCTGCCCAATATTCGTTCCGGGCTATTAATCTTGGTCTCCTTGCTCTTGATCTCCACCTTAAAGGTATTCGACATCGTCTATATCGTCACCTTTGGAGGTCCGGGCATCCAAACGGACGTCCTAGCCCTCAACATGTGGATCACCACCTTTCAACAGCGTCTTTTCTCCGCCGGCGCTGGCTTAGGGGTGATCATTTTCCTCATGGCATTTATTCTTATCATTCCTTACACCATCTACGCACTCAGGAAGTGGTTCGAATGAAAAGCAAAAACCGCACGATTCAGATCATCGTCTTCCTCACCCTAATTTTCCTATCATTGGCATATTTGCTACCCATTTATGTCATGATCACCACTTCCCTTAAGACAATCGAAGAGATCAACCGCGGCAATTACCTTTCGCTCAGCGGCAACCCTCAATTCAGCAATTATCGCGAAGTGCTGTATGGCAGCGCACAATTTCGCAGTCACATGTTGCCGCGCTTGATCAACTCGTGTATTATCTCTTTCTCGGTCACCTTCCTCTCTGCCCTTATCGGTGGTTTAGGTGGCTACTATCTCAGTCGAACACGTACGACCTTCACCCGCATCCTCTTTGTCCTGGTCGGTATCGCCCTTTATTTGCCTTATCAGGCGGTGATTATTCCGTTGGTCATTTTCATGGCAAAGACCAAACTTGCCCTGACCTACTGGGGCTTGATTGGTGCTTATTTAATTCTTAATGTACCCCTCGCCTCGGTTTTGATGGGCACATTCTTCCTTTCTATACCTAGGGAACTCGAAGAGGCAGCCGAAGTGGACGGCGCTTCTAAGGTTCAAACCTTCTTTCGGGTGATCGTACCCATCTCCTTGCCCGCTTATGCCTCTGTAGCGATTATCGTCTTCACCCAAGTTTGGAACGAGTTTTTCCTCGCCCTTTCGCTATCTTCCCCAAAGACTCAGACGGTACAAGTCGTCATGGCGGAGGCGAAAGGTACAACCATTGTGCTCTACAATTTACAGATGGCTGCTGCGCTGATCGCGGTTGCCATTCCATTGCTCTTCTTTCTTCTATTAGGACGATACTTCATTCGCGGTATCTTAGCGGGAGCCTTGAAAGGGTAAAGGGGAAGATTCGAAACCAAATCTTCTGCTCAGAGCGCCAAACCGAAGGTGGTTCAAGGGTGCGGTCTCTTCATGGCGAGTCCGCATTCTCCTGTTATGAGCAGGGAGATTTCTTGAAAGATTCCTCACTTGCTTACGCTCGTTCGGAATGACATAGGGGTTGGGGGGCGCTGACGCTCGTCCGGAATGGACACACACCGCGGGGTATTTTAGACCTCAGAATGGCTAGGGGAAATCCGTTCCTGGTCTACTAACAGCAACATTCTTTTCACCTCGCTTGTTCGCAAAACGTTTTGCGCCAAGTTGGCCCTTATAGGAAAATAGCAGGCTACCAGCCACAGCCTGCTATTTCTATCCTTTGGAGAGAGCAAGAGAGTAAGAGTCTTACAATGCAATGCCTACGGCCAGTTAGCTAAGACTTTCTTTAGGTGCTCTACTGCCAGACGTGGGCTAGAAAGGATGGGAACGCGCTTCTCCTCTAAAGAAAGGGTGTCAGCGACGCGAGCCATGGATGCCTGAGCTAGCAGGATAACCTCATTACGTTCCATCAGGTCGCGCAAATTTTGGCGGACGATTTGGTCGTGCGTTTCAAGGTCACCACTCCATAAGGCTTGATAAGCGCCTTCGCACAGGCGTGCCTCCACTTGTACCGGCACTTGATGAAAGTTTGCCCGCTGCTGAACCAGCTCAGTGGTCGGCTTTAAGGTCGTTGGGGCTGTGGCGGCGACTCCGATGCGCGTACCCAAGCGCAGCGCCTCATCTACCATCGGTTGGTCGATCTTCAAAACAGGAATGCCGACCAACAGACGGGCAGCATCAACACAGGGAGAGATGGATGAGCATGTGCATTGCACAACACTCGCGCCGGCTCGCTCGGCAGCTATCACGTGTTCAGCGACCCGTTGGAAGATAAACGGGGACAATCCCCCTTGCGCTAACACGATTTTCAACAGCATTTCATCGGCAACATGGAAAACTTCTGCCTGCGGGATCAACTCCTTCGATAGATCGTTGAACAAACCGACCAACGACGCAACCGTGTGAACAAAGACAACCTTTTGGATCACAGACTCTCTCCTTTTTGTACCAAATTGCTCATGCCATGCTGAGCGCTGGATTTTCTAACCATTCTACCAATTCGCTCAGGAAACGGGCTGCTTTTGCGCCATCCAACACACGATGATCGGCAGAAAGGCTGAGGGTGAACATAGGGGCGGAGATGACTTGATGATTCTCGACCAAGGGGCGTTCCTTGATGCGTCCCACAGCAAGTATGGCTGCTTGAGGGGGATTCAGGATGGCTTGAAAAACATCGACGCGCAGCATCCCGAGGTTGGTCAGGGTGAAGACGCCCTGCTCATAATCTTTGGGTAGCAGCTTCCCCTGACGAGCGCGCTCAGCCAGCTCGGCGCGCTGGCGGGAGATCTCAGCCAAGCCTAGTTTATCCGCATTGCGTAAAACAGGCACGAAGAGCCCTTGCTCGGTGTCCACTGCAATGCCGAGATGAACTTGGAGGAATTTTGCCAACCCTTTTTCGCTCCATTGTGCCATTACGTTGGGGTGGCGAGGCAATAATCGAGCAGTGAAGTAAATCAGCAAATCGGTGAAGGTGAGATGGACGCCATAGCGGCTTTCTATGGGGGTTAAAAGAGACTGCCGCAGGGCGACCAGATTGCGCGCATCTACTTCAGCTTGGAGGTAAAAGTGAGGGGCGGTGCTGAAACTTTGACTCATCCGCTCAGCCATTCGGCGCTGTAGATTGGTAAGAGGTTCGAAGGTCAGTTCCTCGGTTGGGGTGGGGGAGGGAGCAGGAAGTGGTCTGGGCTGATGTTGTTGACGGTAAGCCTCTTCAACATCGTGACGGGTAATGCTGCCGCCGAGTCCGCTGCCTTGGACCTGGCTTAGATCAACGCCCAGATCGGCAGCCAGCCGTTGGGCAACTGGAGAGACCCGTCCAACATGAGTGGGCAGTGCAAGGGGTGGGTGACGATCCACTGCAGCGCGCACATTCCAAGCGACAACCCGCCCGTTGGGACCGCTGCCGCTGACCTGAGCTAAATCTACCCCTAATTCTCTGGCTAGACGGCGGGCAGCCGGGCTGGCTTTCAGCTTCGGGTAGGAAGATGTGATAGCTTGTTGCGCGGTCACGGCTTGAGGGATGGGACTTGAAGGGAGGGCGTGCCCCTCATTAGGTGCTTGCTTTGGGGGTTCTGATCCCTTGGGGGTCAAGTACCCTAGAACTGCTCCGACGGGGTAGGTCTCCCCTTCTTGAGCGAGAGTTTGGCTCAAGACACCCTCGTCCATTGCTTCGACTTGCACGATTGATTTGTCGGTTTCGATTTCAAAAAGCGGCTCACCGCTTTGCACGGTATCGCCTATCTGTTTGAGCCACTTAATAAAAACGCCGCTTTCCATGGTCAGCCCCATACGCGGCATGACGATTTCGGTGGCGGATGAGGTGCTCATTGAGGCCGTCTTCCTTCTAGAACGCGATGGACTGCTTGAATGATGCGTTCTTCATCGGGGATGGTAGCAAAT